>CABUCP010000365.1 GCA_902490055.1 uncultured Klebsiella sp.
GCCATTTTTTTTGCAGTTTTCTGGCGATTGCTTAGACTGGTGGCAAAGCACAAAAAGCAAAGTGCGATGCCCACCACAGTGCGGCGCAATAACGCTAGGCATTCACGGGACGGCTCGATATAACCGAAGTAAGCCCGATAAATAACGGAAGAGTGATGAAAAGCGGACTGTTAAAGCTGATCCTGTTCAGCGGGATGATTAGTTTGGGCGGTTGCTCCAGCGTAATGTCGCATACCGGCGGCAAGGAAGGAACCTACCCAGGCACACGATCCAGCGCACATACGCTGGGCGATGACGATACCAACTGGGGCGTGAAATCGCTGGTAGCCCTTGATATGCCATTTACTGCGGTTATGGATACGCTGCTGCTGCCGTGGGATATGTTCCGTACCGACAGCTCGGTGAAATCGCGGGTCGAGAAAAGCGAACAAGAAACGCTGGCGACCAACTCGGTGATCCCGCCAGCGCCGATGCCTTCGCGCTAAGCTAGCGCTGCGTTTCGGTTATCCACAACTGGCGATAACCGTCGACGTCTTCCATCCACGCCAGGTATTTCCCATCCGGCGAAAATACCACGGCATCCGCGGAAGGCGGGTTTTCGCGATCGTCCGTCAATAACGTCACCGTGCCGCTGCCGGCATCACAGAGCGCAATTTTGTTATCCACTACGCATCCCAGGTACGCGCCCGTTGGGTGCCAGTTAAACGCTGACTGAATACCCGTTGCCGTATGCGTTAACTGACGCGGCTCGCCGCCCTCAGGCGAGATGAGCCACAACTGCGCCACGCCGGCGTCATCGCGCATCAAAAAGGCGATTTCAGTGGCCTGCGGATTGGCTCGTACCCAATGGCGCGGTACATTCACCAGCCCCGGATAGCGGCGCTGGTGGGTAAAGGTCAAACGCCGCTGGCTGACGCCTGCCGGCGGTGAGGGCATCGTCGTCGCAGTGCCGGCCAGCAGCGTATCGCCCTGCCGCTTCCAGCCCGCCTCATCCTGCGGCAGCGCGACCATAAACAGTTCAGGCACCTTGTCGCCATTTTCCGCCAGCGTATCGCCGATAAACGCCAGGGCATGATTACCCACCCACCCTTCTTCATAGGCGCGATTGATCTCATCGCTGCCCGGTGTCGGCGTCGGCGTCGTGCGGCTGACCAGCACGCACCAGTGGCTGCCGCCATATTCGCGCGGATGCTGCCCCTGCGGGCTCACCGGCCCATAAGGCGCAGCCACGCCAACGTTGCGCAGGTCCAGCGCCGGATCGCGCTCGTGCAGTACGTGGTCGTTATAGGTGAAGCTGACAAATTGGCCGTTGGGGCTAAACACGTGGACGTGGCTGCCGCCGCGCAGCGCGCCGGGGGTATAAGGTGCGGTAATATCCAGCGCATCAAGATTGCGGGTTTCACCCTGCCAGCTCACCACCCCGCGGCGATGATGAAAATCGTAATGCCAGTTCGCATCCGGGTGTTCCGGGCCATGAATAAAGACGTACTTATCCTGCGTCGGATGCACGGTGACCACGCCTACACAGGCGCCATCGGTAGCGCGATAGAGCGTCTCAACTTCCCCACTATGAATATTGACCCGTTCAATGGTCTCGCCGGTAAACGAGGCCCCCGACGGTCGTACGTCGAAAACCAGCCACTGGCTGTCCGGCGTCCAGGTATTGATATTGGTAAGCTGATGATGGCGGGGAGCAAAAGTGACTTGTTTCATGGCGGGATCCTGACCAGTCAGACGAAGAGTAAGGGCGATATCATAGCCTAAAAAGCTTCGCCGACCTGGAAGTAAAAGCCGCTGCTACCCTTACCGATACCATAGTCGAGGCGAATATTAACGCGAGGTTTGAATTCAAAGCGGTAGCCGACGCCCGCCGAAGGTAGCCAGCGCCCATCATTCAATGAATCAATGGATGGCCCCATGGTGCCCGCGCCGACCCAGGCAACAACGCCGTGTCGCCAGGTCAACTGACGACGGTATTCCAGCTGGGAGCTGACCACGTTTTTATCGCGGTAGCGCCCCTGGTAGTAGCCGCGCATACGTTCATCGCTGCCGAGCAGCGGCATCATGCTCCACGGCACATCGCCCTGGGTGAAGGTGCCATCCGCTTCCCAGGCCAGCACGCTTTTATCGCTCAGGGCCTGATAGCGGCTGTAGTGCAGGCGAAACTCATCAAATCTCGTGTCGCTGCCGAGCCCCGGCGCATAGCGGGTATAGCGAAAATCGGCGTATTGGCCTTTGCGTGGGTTGGGGACAAAATCGCGATCGTCCCAGTTGATATCGATACTAGCGCCGGAACTGAATACCGACGGTCCCTGTGGGGTATTTTCTATTTTCGGCAGATCGTCATGGTCCATCTCATCGGCATTTTGCGCCGCCAGCGACCATCCCACACCGAGGTAAACATTGTCGATCAGCTGTCGGTAGATTGTCGGGCGCAGGGTCAGCACCTGGGCGGTATATTTTTCCTTCTCGTTGTCTTTATCTCCGGCGTGAAAACCTTGTCCCCAGTAGTAAGTCGGGGTATTGGCCATCGAGCCTTCAACAAATACGCGCCACAAATCGTTGTCGAAAAAGGCGTAGTTTTTCACGCTGAGGCCAAACGCGCCGGTGGAGCTGGCATAGCCGCTGAGCGTCAGCGTGGAGTTCTGGCTGATGGTGTCATCGGGATCCGGGCGATACATGCCGACCACGGCCGTGCCGAGACCGAGCCCCAGCTCAGGCGTGTAGAACGGGCCGGGCATAACGCCCCAGTCGATGCCTTTACTGGCGTCGAATTTATCGCTGGCGCCCAGATTTTTCAGCCAGCCGTCGATTTTCTCACGGCTGAGCGCTTGTGCCTGTGCCTGCCCAAAAACCGAGCATGTCAGCAGAAACACCGTGGCGCTAAGCTGTCGGCTCAAAAGCGATACTCACCGGAGATAAAGAAGCTATTACGTTCAGCAAAACCAAATTCCGTCGTGATATTAAAGTTTTGGGTCATCTCATACTGCGCGCCCACCAGCACGTTCCACGGCGACTGCAGATGCTGTTTCACATCAAAACGCCCGTTATTGTCCTGGTTGGCCAGATTAACCATGTTTTGCAGCATCGTCGACGGCATCGACAGATCGTTCAGGCTGCCCTTAAACTCCTGCTGCACATCCTGATACATACTGCCAACCCAGACGTTAAGTTTGCCGGCCGGCAGATGCAGCGCATCCACCGACGGGGTATTGAAACGATAGCCCAAACGCGGGGAAAAGGTAAAAGCATCGATGCTGCCGTCGAGAATATCAAAACGTGTCTGGGTGTAGTTAACGTCAAATACCGTGAACCAGTTGCCGACCCCGCCCACCAGCGTGGTACCCAGACCGTAAGTGGTACCTTTAAAATCAAGGCGAAAATCGAGATCCTGCATGCCAGGCATGGGCACCACTTTGCCATTTGGCCCTTTCAGGCCGACGGCGATTTGCGAAATAGAATGGCCTTCAGTATGCCCGACCAGGCCATAGACGTTCATAAACGGCAGCAGCCAGGCATCCAGCTTAAGCGTTTCGGTTTTACTGCTTTCCCGCGTATTACCGACGCCAATCTGAAAGGCGTTATCCAGCGATACCGGCCCGTTGCCGAAAATCTTATTTATGGCGCGTTTGCAGACAGGATTCTTACCACAATCGATATTGCGACCATCCAGCGACAAGCCGGTAAAATTAATGCTATCGACATTAATATTCTGCCGCATATCCATATAGTTAACGCTGACGCCAAACGGCAGCGGCAGGACGTAGCCGCGCTTTCTGGCTTCATCGCCTAAAAAAGGCAATACCGACGTCGACTCCGGCGCCGCAGCCTGGCTAGTGTCAGGCGCAGGCAAATCCGCCGGTTCGCTACCGTGCCAGGCGTATACGGGCTCAAGTTGAGTTGTTGGTTCTGCGGCCGCGCAGACCTGAACAGAGGCAAATGGCAGCGCAACCAACATCAAATAGTGGTTTTTATTCATAGAAAATATGATGTTAGTTCTTAAGAACAGAATTCATAAAATGGGGCGGGTAGCTTATAGAATCCCCTGCG
>CABUCP010000366.1 GCA_902490055.1 uncultured Klebsiella sp.
CGTTTCAAGTTGGATGCCTTGCTAATCCACTCCGGCGAACTGATTAACGTGTTCCTCGACGATCATCCCTATCCGTTCAAAGTAAACCCGCAGTTCAAGGCGTGGGTGCCGGTGACTCAGGTGCCAAACTGCTGGCTGCTGGTGGATGGCGTGAATAAACCGAAACTGTGGTTTTATTTGCCGGTCGATTATTGGCACAACGTGGAGCCGCTGCCGACCTCCTTCTGGACCGAAGAAATCGATGTGATTGCGCTGCCGAAAGCCGATGGCATTGGTAGCCAACTGCCAGCGGCGCGCGGCAACATCGGCTATATTGGCCCGGTGCCGGAACGAGCTTTAGGTCTGGAGATCGCGGCAGATAAAATTAACCCGAAAGGCGTTATCGATTATCTGCACTACTATCGCGCTTATAAAACCGACTATGAACTGGCCTGTATGCGCGAAGCGCAAAAGTCGGCGGTCAACGGCCATCGTGCGGCACATGAGGCTTTCCAGTCCGGAATGAGCGAGTTCGATATCAACCAGGCCTACCTGACGGCAACTGGTCATCGTGACACCGATGTTCCTTATAGCAATATTGTGGCGCTGAATGAGCATGCGGCGGTGCTGCACTACACCAAACTGGACCACCGCGCGCCGTCTGAGCTGCGTAGCTTCCTGCTGGACGCTGGCGCAGAGTACAACGGTTATGCGGCGGATCTGACTCGTACCTGGGCGGCGCATAGCGATAACGACTTCGCGCAGCTGATTAAAGACGTCAATGACGAGCAGCTGGCGCTGATTAGCACCATGAAAGCCGGCACCAGCTATGTTGATTATCACATTCAGTTCCATCAGCGCATCGCGAAGCTGCTGCGTAAGCATCAGCTGGTCACCAATATGAGTGAAGAGGCGATGGTGGAAAACGATCTGACCGGGCCGTTTATGCCGCACGGTATTGGCCACCCGCTTGGCCTGCAGGTCCATGATGTCGCTGGCTTTATGCAGGACGATACCGGTACTCATCTGGCAGCGCCGGCGAAATATCCGTACCTGCGCTGCACCCGCGTTATCGAGCCGCGCATGGTGTTGACTATTGAACCCGGCATCTACTTTATTGAATCACTGTTGGCGCCATGGCGTGAAGGGCAGTTCAGCAAGCACTTCAACTGGCAGAAAATTGAAGCCATGAAGCCGTTTGGCGGGATTCGTATCGAAGATAACGTGGTGGTCCACGAAAACAGCATCGAAAATATGACGCGCGATCTGAAACTGGCGTAATGGAAAGTTGGTTGATTCCGGCCGCGCCGGTGAGCTTTGTCGAAGAGATTAAAAAGAGCCGTTTTATCACGCTGTTGGCGCATACCGACGGCGTGGCGGCGGCGAAAGCGTTTGTCGAATCGGTGAGAGCCGAACACCCGGATGCCCGCCACCACTGCGTGGCGTGGGTTGCCGGGCCGCCGAATGATTCGCAACAGCTTGGTTTTTCTGACGACGGCGAACCAGCGGGAACGGCGGGGAAACCTATGCTGGCGCAGCTGATGGGGAGCGGCGTCGGCGAGATTACCGCTGTAGTGGTGCGCTACTACGGTGGTATTCTGCTGGGCACCGGCGGCCTGGTGAAGGCCTATGGCGGCGGCGTCCATCAGGCGCTTGCGCAGCTGAATACGCAGCGCAAGACGCCGTTAACCGCATATACTTTGCAATGTGAATACGGACAGTTAGCCGGGATTGAAACGTTACTGGCGCAGTTTTCGGGCGTCATCGTGGAAAGCGATTATCAGGCGTCAGTTCAACTACGCGTTGCGCTTCCTCAGGCTGAAGTGGCGTCTTTTTCCACAAAACTGGCTGATTTTAGTCGTGGTTCATTGCAATTACTGAAGATTGACGAATAATCCCCACCTGATTTTTTTGTATACCAAAGGAAGCGCCAGAGATGCATTTTCGCGCGATAACCCGAATCGTTGGACTGTTGGTCATCTTATTTTCGGGGACGATGATCGTCCCGGGATTGGTGGCCCTGATATATCGCGATGGCGCGGGGCGGGCCTTCACCCAAACCTTCTTTGTTGCCCTGGCGATCGGCTCCATGCTGTGGTGGCCGAACCGTAAGCAAAAAGGCGAACTGAAATCCCGCGAAGGGTTTCTGATAGTCGTCTTGTTCTGGACCGTGCTGGGCAGCGTCGGTGCGCTGCCATTTATCTTTTCTGAGCAGCCTAACCTGACGGTGACGGATGCCTTTTTTGAATCCTTCTCCGGGCTGACGACCACCGGCGCGACCACGCTGGTCGGGCTGGATTCACTCCCTCACGCTATCCTCTTCTATCGCCAGATGTTGCAGTGGTTTGGCGGTATGGGGATCATTGTGCTGGCGGTGGCGATACTGCCTATCCTTGGCGTCGGCGGGATGCAGCTCTACCGGGCGGAAATGCCCGGGCCATTGAAAGATAATAAGATGCGCCCGCGTATCGCCGAGACGGCGAAAACGCTATGGCTTATCTATGTATTGCTGACCGTAGCCTGCGCGCTGGCGCTGTGGTTCGCCGGGATGCCGGCATTCGACGCAATTGGCCATAGCTTTGCGACCATCGCGATTGGCGGCTTCTCTACCCATGATGCCAGCGTCGGCTACTTTAATAGCCCGATGATTAACTCCATCATCGCCATCTTCCTGCTGATCTCCGGCTGTAACTATGGCCTTCACTTTTCCTTACTGAGCGGCCGTAGCTTACGGGTTTACTGGCGCGATCCGGAATTCCGGATGTTTATTGGCGTCCAGCTGACGCTGGTTATCATCTGTACGCTGGTATTGTGGCTACATAATGTCTACGGTTCGGTGCTCACGACGTTGAATCAGGCGTTTTTCCAGGTGGTCTCGATGGCGACGACCGCCGGGTTCACCACGGACAGTATTGCGCGCTGGCCGCTGTTCCTGCCGGTACTGCTGCTCTGCTCGGCATTTATCGGCGGCTGCGCCGGGTCAACGGGCGGCGGCCTGAAAGTCATTCGTATCCTGCTGCTGTTCAAACAGGGTAACCGCGAGCTTAAGCGTCTGGTGCACCCGAATGCGGTGTATAGCATTAAGTTGGGTAACCGCGCGCTGCCGGAACGCATTCTGGAAGCGGTATGGGGATTCTTCTCCGCCTATGCGCTGGTCTTTATCATTAGTATGCTGGCCATCATCGCCACCGGGGTTGATGACTTCTCTGCCTTTGCGTCTGTGGTGGCGACATTGAACAACCTGGGGCCAGGTCTCGGGGTAGTCGCAGATAATTTTGCGACAATGAATCCGGTCGCGAAATGGATCCTGATTGCTAATATGCTGTTTGGTCGTCTGGAAGTGTTCACCTTACTGGTGCTCTTTACCCCTACTTTCTGGCGCGATTAACAGGAGTGCTCGTGAAAACTTTAATTCTTTTCTCCACCCGTGACGGGCAGACCCGTGAAATTGCCTCTTACCTGGCTTCCGAGCTCAAAGAACTGGGGATTGATGCCGATACCGTTAACCTGAACCGTACCGATGTGGTGGAGTGGCATCATTACGATCGCGTCGTTATTGGCGCCTCTATTCGTTATGGGCACTTCCATCCGGCGCTGGACCGCTTTGTGAAAAAGCACCTGGCATCGCTGCAGGCGTTACCGGGGGCGTTCTTCTCGGTAAACCTGGTGGCGCGTAAACCGGAAAAGCGCACGCCGCAGACTAACAGCTATACGCGTAAGTTCTTGCTTCACTCGCCGTGGCAGCCGCAGAGCTGCGCGGTTTTTGCCGGCGCGCTGCGTTATCCGCGCTATCGCTGGTACGATCGCTTTATGATTCGCCTGATTATGAAGATGACCGGCGGGGAAACGGATACCAGTAAAGAAGTGGTTTATACCGATTGGCCGCAGGTTGCCAGATTTGCTCGAGAAATCGCGCAAATGACGAGCAAATAGCGTGTAAAACTCGCGTTATGGTGGAAAATCGAGCGAACGAAAAGTTTTTTCGAATTTATGCTTGTCACTTCAGAATTACTCCCTATAATGCGCCACCACTGACACGGAACAACGGCAAACAAGC
>CABUCP010000367.1 GCA_902490055.1 uncultured Klebsiella sp.
TCAGGTCGCAAAACTGTATGCGCCATCACGGGATGAGGTAAAAAATTGTCAGGTGAGGAATGGCTGGGGGAGAACAGAAAGAGGATGACGAGCATCCTCTGAATAAAGCGTAAAACGCTTCAGGCAGCGGGAAACTTAGCGGTGAAACTCGCCTGCGGCTTCCGGCTGGTACAGCAGCTCCAGAACTTCCAGGTGCGCCGATGCGCCGCCGGGCAGTTCCCAGTGAATAGCGGTGCCGACCTTCAACCCAAGCAATGCCGCGCCGACCGGCGCCAGAACGGAAAGCTGGGTGGCGCTATCAGTGGCCTGAGCGGGGAAGACCAGGGTCCGCACGCGCTCTTCACCGCTGGTTAAGTCGCGGAACCGGACTTTGCTGTTCATGCTCACCACATCGTGCGGCATCGCTTCCGGCGCCAGCATTTGCGCGCGGTCCAGTTCGTCGTTCAGAGCATCGGCGACCGGCGAATTAGCGTAGGCCGGCTGCTCAAGCAGTCTGTCGATGCGTTCAGCATCGAATTCATTAATGATGATTGCGGGTCTGGTCATCGCATACTCCATGTTATCCAGGAACCTTTCCGTAAAAGAAAACCCTCGCCAAAAAGGGCAAGGGTTAATGTCCTCTCATCATACTGAGACTTGCCTGATGTTTGAAGTGATTAAACGCACATTCGCAGCGATAGCTCATCAAGCCAGATGAAATTTCTGCTACCACCATCACGGAAGGAAAATCTGTCTTATTCTTTGTAGGCTGCATAGGGCAGCAGCCTTCCAGTACAGGAGAGTCTATGAGCGGTTTTGATAAACTTACGCTGAATGATGGTAGCTATCTCTATTTTAAAGACTGGGGAAGCGGGCAGCCGGTGGTGTTTAGCCACGGCTGGCCGTTAACGTCGGATGCATTTGAAGATCAGATGCTGTTCCTGGCATCAAAAGGTTATCGCGTGATTGCTCACGATCGCCGCGGACACGGGCGTTCAGCGCAGCCCTGGGATGGGCATAATATGGATCAGTATGCTGACGATCTGGCACAGCTGACGGCGCATCTGAATCTGCGCGATGCGGTTCACGTCGGGCATTCTACCGGCGGCGGCGAAGTGGCGCGCTATATCGGTCGTCACGGCACTGAGAGGGTGGCGAAAGCGGCGCTGATTGGCGCAGTGACGCCGATTATGATCCAGACCGATTTTAACCCAAATGGCGTGCCGAAAGCGGTATTCGATAGTATCCGGGAAGGGGTGATTAACGATCGCGGCGCCTTTTTCTATGAGCTGACGGCGGCGTTTTATGGCTACAATCGCGACGGGGCAAAAGAGTCAAAAGCGGTGCGGGAAGGGTTCGTGGCGCAGGGGCTGCAGGGATCGATCAAAGCGTTGTATGACTGCATCAAGGCGTTTTCCGAGACCGACCTGCGTGAAGATCTGCGTAAGATGACCATTCCGACGCTGGTTATCCACGGCGATGACGATCAGATTGTGCCTTTTGAAACCTGCGGCAAGGTGGCGGCGGAGATCCTACCCGATGCACAGCTGAAAGTTTATCAGGGCGGATCGCACGGGATCTGTACCACCCATAAGCAGCAGATTAATGACGATCTGTTGGCGTTTATTCGCGCATAATGAAAACGGCGGCCATCGCCGCCGAATTTTCAGGAACCCACTTTATCCAGCACAAACTGCTGCGCGCAGTTGCCCGGGTGCGGCTGCGGCAGAAACGAATCTGCGCTCAGCGGGGCGTTTATTGCACCTGCTTTAATGGAGATTTGCATCTCGGTTAAATAGGCCGGGTTACCGTTGCAGGTTAATTTAAAGGCTTTCACGTTTTGCGCGCCGTAGGCTTTGGCGACCGCGGCGTCAAAATCGCTGCGGCTAACGGTTTGCCCGTAATGTTTGGCGAGGAAATCGCCCACCGCGCTTTGCTTCACTTCCCCATTCAAACGCACCATCGCGCCGAAGTAGCTATCCGGATCAAAACCAAAGCAGACGCCGTGTTTAGCGTATTCATAACGCTCAAGACAGGAGTTGCCGCCGGAGCCTGGCATTACGTTATTGAGCTTATTGGCCATTTCCAGCGACAGACCGGTTTCTGCCGCCTGGCATTTACGCCCGGCTTTGACTTCCGGCATGTTGGGAACCGGGCGCGTCGCGCAGCCATAGCGCATCCAGCGGCGTTCATCGACGCCGCGTGAGGCGATTGATTTCGGTAAACCCGGCCACAGACCGTGCACCGTCAGAAAATCGGCTTTGTTATGGGTTTCCTGCTGTAGTCGGCACTCTTCAGGTTCGTTACGGTTTCTATCCTGCATGCTCTGGCAAAAGCCGGTTTGCCAGGACAACGCCAGCACATAGCGGTCGAAATCACCGTATTGCGTCGCGGTTAGCGGTTCTGCGCCAACCTGGGTTGCGCCGAGTAAGAGGGCAATGGCGACGACATCCTTCCTGAACATTTTTATTCCTGATAGTGGGAGTTAATTGATAACAGAGAATTATTAAAGCATAAAAAAGGCGCCTGCTGGCGCCTTTTCACCGTGGTTTGCTGTTTATTGAACCGCAGAGCCAGGCACCAGGATTTCGGTGGCGATAATGACCACCAGCAGGCCGACGATAACCGGTACCGAAGTGCGCTTAACGACTTCAAACGGCGAGATTTTCGCCATCCCGGCAACGGCGACCACCACACCGGAAACCGGTGAGATGGTGCGTCCGAGATTCGATGCCTGCAGCATTGGGATCGACAGGTAGGCCGGGTTGATACCGGATGAGTGGGCAAGTTTGGGGATCATCTCGACGAAAGCATAAAACGGCGCGTTACCGGATCCGGTGGTCATTGCCGCCAGCATCGTCAGGATCACCAGAACCAGCATCAGGATGATGCTGGCGGAACCGAATGAGGTGGCAATGGAGATCAGACCATCGATAAAGCCAATCGTGCTCAGCCCCTGGGCAAAGACGCCCGCCGCGACCAGCAGCATGACGACGCTTGCGAAGGCATCCGCCATACCGCGATAGGCCGCTTCCAGCCCGGTGAACACTTTTTTGGTATCGAAGCTGCGCAAAAACTCCAGCACTGACGCCAGAACCATGCAGATAACCAGAATGGTGATGATGTGTAGTTCCGGGCCCCATTTGCCGTCAAAAATCAGCACGCCGATAATCGGCGTGAACGGCAGGATGGCGTACAGCGCCGGCGCGGTGGTCGTTATTTCGTTGACGTCGAGCATTTCGTGCGAGACGTTCTCTTTTTTATCCAGATAGCGCTGCCAGAAGAAATGGGCGACGGCCATACAGACGATGGCGGCAATGGAGATAGGTAGCGTGGTTTTGAAGGCGAAATCAATAAGCGGCATTTCGGCCGCTTTAGCCGCCAGCACCACGTCGCCGGAAGTAGGCGATAAGATCAGCGCGGCAGGAGAGGCGCAAATCGCCGCCGCGGCGCCGCGGCTGATGCCGACGTTGACCATCACCGGAAACAGCGTCGCCATCAACAGAACGCCGAGACCGGTCGCCGAGGAGACCGCCAGCGACATCAGGCAGGCGAGGAAGTAGGCGGCTATCATCAACAGATAAGGCGAGTTAATATAACGTAGCGGTTTGGAGGCTAATTTGACCACCATATCGTTGGCGCCGATATGGGTCATGTAGGTGGCGAAACCGCAGAGCATCATAATCATCATCCCGAGGTCGCCGCCGCGGCTCATCAGCAAGATTTTGATGTATTCGACGATGTCGGTTGCGGTGTAGCCGGTGCTGGCAGCGCTGGCTGGCAGTACCTTATGCCCCATGATGGCGCTGGCGATAAGTAAGGTGAGCCCGCCGACGAACAGCACGCCGGTGGCGGAATAGCCTTTAATGATGTAGCGGGCGACGCCCACAATAACTACGACCCCGATAAGGATCTCAACAAGCGTAAGCATACTTTACCCCTAAGCCATTAACCCAAAGAATCTGCTGATATCTAAAGTGGTACAAAAATTAAGTGAGGCAATGTGCCTAAAAAACGGGCGAAACTTGCTGACCCAAATCAATAAACTACTG
>CABUCP010000368.1 GCA_902490055.1 uncultured Klebsiella sp.
CCTCTTTATCATTCCTTCATGGAACGGACGGAGTCGTTCCGCCGCCGGTCACGTCTTAGCCATGGCCGGAGCAAAAAGAAAACCGACCCGGGAAGCATTCCCCAGGTCAGCAGCAATTTTCAATTTGATACGCATTTTACCCTGAAGTTCACTATGGGTCATCGTTTACTTTACAGGGCGTTGCACCGTAGTATGACGGCTTGGTTTCAGGCTGTTAGCGCGAGATTATGCGATTTCCCAGATTTATCATCGGATTGACTACCGGTATAGCGCTTAGCGCTCAGGCCGCGAATATTGACGAGTACATCAACCAGCTTCCTGCTGGCGCGAACCTTGCCTTCATGGCGCAGAAGGTTGGTGCCCCGACGCCGGAGATTGACTTTCACGGCCAGCAAATGGCGTTGCCTGCCAGCACCCAGAAGGTGATCACCGCGCTGGCCGCTCTGCTACAGCTGGGGCCCGACTTCCGCTTCACCACGACGCTGGAAACCAAAGGTTCCCTGGACGGCGGCGTGCTGAAAGGCGATCTGATCGCCCGTTTCGGCGGCGATCCGACGCTTAAACGTCAGGATATTCGCAACATGGTGGCGTCGCTGAAAAAAGCCGGCGTGCAGCGTATCGAAGGCAATGTGCTTATCGATACCTCGGTCTTCGCCAGCCACGATAAAGCGCCGGGCTGGCCGTGGAACGACATGACGCAGTGCTTCAGCGCTCCGCCTGCGGCGGCGATTGTTGACCGAAACTGTTTCTCCGTCTCGCTCTATAGCGCGCAGAAACCGGGCGATCTGGCTTTTATCCGCGTCGCGTCCTACTATCCGGTCACCATGTTCAGCCAGGTACGAACGCTGGCGCGCGGTTCATCGGAAGCGCAGTACTGCGAGCTGGACGTCGTTCCGGGTGATCTCAACCGCTATACCCTCACCGGCTGCCTGCCGCAGCGTAGCGAACCACTACCGCTGGCCTTCGCCATTCAGGACGGCGCGGGCTATGCCGGGGCCATCATCAAAGCGGAACTGGCCGAGGCCGGCATTACCTACAGCGGCACCCTGCTACGCCAGACGCTGGCCAACGATCCGGGGACCGTACTGGCGACCACGCAATCGGCGCCGCTGCATGACCTCCTGCGCATTATGCTGAAGAAATCCGACAACATGATTGCCGATACCGTCTTCCGCACTATCGGCCACGCGCGGATGGGCGTACCGGGCACCTGGCGCGCCGGCTCCGACGCGGTACGGCAAATTCTTCGCCAGCAGGCGGGCGTCGATCTCGGCAACACCATTATTGCCGACGGTTCCGGCCTCTCGCGGCACAATCTTATTGCGCCAGCAACCATGATGCAGGTGCTGCAGTACATCGCCCAGCACGATAACGAGCTCAACTTTATCTCGATGCTGCCGCTGGCCGGACACGACGGTTCGCTGCAGTATCGCGCCGGTCTTCATCAGGCGGGCGTCGATGGTAAAGTCTCGGCGAAAACCGGTTCGCTGCAGGGGGTCTATAACCTGGCAGGCTTCATTACTACCGCCAGCGGGCAGAAGATGGCTTTCGTCCAGTATCTCTCCGGCTATGCGGTACCGCCGGGCGATCAGCGCAACCGCCGCATCCCGCTGGTGCGCTTCGAAAGCCGCTTGTATAAAGATTTGTACCAGAACAACTAAAACAAAAGGGCCGCATCAGATGCGGCCCTTTTTGATCCAGAGTACTCAGGATTAGCGTTTGTAGATGAATTCGACGCCTTCTTCGTCGTCTTCGTCCCAATCGTCATCCCAGTCTTCGTCATCTTCCACTTCGGCTTCGGCCTCTTCAAGCTGCTGACGGTGATAGTCGTCCCACATAAACTCGACTTTTTCCGCCTTCTGCTCTTCCGCTACCTGCACGATTGGGTTTTCGATGATGAAGGTCATCACATCCCAGCACAGGTCTTTCACGCCTTGCTGGCTGGCGGCGGAGATCAGGTAGAATTTCTCTTCCCAACCCAGCGCTTCGGCAATCGCTTTCGCTTTGGCTTCCGCTTCCGCTTTATCCATCAGGTCAATCTTGTTGAAGACCAACCAGCGTGGTTTAGAGGCCAGTTTCTCGCTGTATTTTTCCAGCTCGCCGATGATAATGCGCGCATTCTCAACCGGATCGGAACCGTCGATCGGCTCGATGTCGATGAGGTGCAGCAGTACGCGGCAGCGCTCGAGGTGCTTAAGGAAGCGGATACCGAGGCCTGCGCCTTCCGCCGCGCCTTCAATCAGGCCCGGGATATCGGCAACGACGAAGCTCTTCTCGTTGTCCATACGCACCACGCCGAGGCTTGGCACCAGAGTGGTAAACGGATAGTCAGCCACTTTCGGCTTCGCCGCGGAAACCGCGCGGATGAAGGTGGATTTACCGGCATTCGGCATCCCCAGCATCCCTACGTCGGCCAGCAGCATCAGTTCAAGCTGCAGGTCGCGCTTATCGCCCGGCGTACCCATGGTCTTTTGACGCGGAGTACGGTTAACGGAAGATTTGAAACGGGTGTTGCCCAGACCGTGCCAGCCGCCTTTAGCGACCATCAGGCGCTGACCGTGCTTGGTCATATCGCCCATGGTCTCGCCGGTGCCCTGGTCGATTACGCGCGTCCCTACGGGTACTTTCACCGTGACGTCTTTACCGCGTTTACCGGTACAGTCGCGACTCTGACCATTCTGACCACGTTCTGCGCGGAAAGATTTTTCAAAACGGTAGTCGATCAGGGTGTTCAGGTTTTCGTCCGCTTCCAGCCAAACGTCACCGCCGTCACCGCCGTCGCCGCCATCAGGGCCGCCTCGCGGGATATATTTTTCGCGGCGGAAGCTAACGCAACCATTGCCGCCGTCGCCTGCTACGACCAGGATCGTTGCTTCATCTACAAACTTCATTTTACTCTCCGTAAATCATTCGCCTGAGCGGGGCAGCGGTACAACCGCTTCTCGCTTACGCCAGCGTCCCCAAAGACGATGGCCAATGGCGGAATACATCGCGCCCGCAACCACGACAAACGCACCGAGATAACCAATCAGGTTTAACATCGGTCTGGCGAACAAATCGGGCCAGGCCATTGATAATAAATCAGAAAACAGTAGCGTAAACAGTGGCGTTAAGGTTATTAACGCGCTGACCTGCGCCGCCTGCCAGCGCGCCATGGCTTCCGCCAGCGCCCCGTAGCCGACCAGGGTATTCAGCCCGCAAAAAATCAGGCAAGCCAGTTGCCAGTCGCTTAACAGGGAGATGACTCCAGGCTCGGCGAGCGGCAGTAATGCAATCGTACATAAAGTGTACAGCAAAAAAAGTATCTGCTGTGACGCCAGACGCCGCAATAACACCTTTTGCGCGACGCCGTAGCTTACCCATACCGTTGCCGCGGCGACGCCAAAAATTACCCCCCACGTGTAATCCGTGAGACGGGTAAAGATTTCAATCAGACTGGTGTTGAAGAACATCACCAACCCGCTGAGCAGCATCAGCGCCCCCACCACCTGGGTGCCGCGCATGCGCTCTTTCAGAATCACGACGCTTGCCACCATCATGCCGACCGGCGATAGCTGGCCGATGACCTGAGAAGCCGTGGGACTGAGATATTGCAGGGAAGAGCTGAACAGAATGAAGTTACCGAACAGGCCACCGGTGGCGATCGCTAATAAGACCAACCAGCGCGGCTTGCGGAAAATACGCAGCGGCGGCAGTTTGCCTTTGATAGCGAGGATCGCGCCAAGACCAATACTGGCCATCAAAAAGCGATAAAAGACCACCGTCGGTGGTTCCATCACTTCGAGAACCTGCTTCATTGCAATCGGCAACGCACCCCAACACATCGCGGTGGTGAGCGCCAAAAGAATGCCAATGCCGGCCTGCTGCTTCATGATGCCCGTTTTCCCTGCAGAAATTTTTCCGGGATTCTAATGTAAAAAGCCCCGCAACACGTTGCGGGGCTTCCATCCGTCACCAGGACGCGAAAAACTTATTCAGCAACGATGCTGATGAACTTA
>CABUCP010000369.1 GCA_902490055.1 uncultured Klebsiella sp.
AACAACGTCAGATTAGTTTCGTTAAATCCCACTTTTCCCGTCAGCTGGAAGAGAAGCTTGGCCTGATTGAAGTCCAGGCGCCGATCTTAAGCCGCGTAGGGGATGGGACGCAGGATAACTTGTCTGGCTGCGAGAAGGCGGTTCAGGTGAAAGTGAAAACACTGCCAGACGCCCAATTCGAAGTGGTTCATTCACTGGCGAAGTGGAAACGTCAAACCCTGGGACAACACGACTTCAGCGCGGGCGAAGGGCTGTACACGCATATGAAAGCCCTTCGCCCCGATGAAGACCGGCTGACTGCTATCCACTCCGTTTACGTCGACCAGTGGGACTGGGAACGCGTAATGGGCGACGGCGAACGCCACACCGGCACGCTGAAAGCGACCGTTGAAGCGATCTACGCCGGGATCAAAGCCACCGAGTTGGCGGTAAGTAAAGAATTTGGCCTGACGCCGTTTCTGCCGGAACAGATCCATTTTGTTCACAGCCAGGAGCTGCTGAGCCGCTATCCGGATCTTGATGCCAAAGGCCGCGAGCGGGCGATCGCCAAAGAGCTCGGCGCCGTATTCTTAATCGGCATCGGCGGCAAACTGTCTGACGGTAAGCGCCACGATGTTCGCGCGCCGGATTATGATGACTGGAGCACCTCGTCAGCGGAAGGTTTTGCTGGTCTGAACGGTGATATTCTGGTGTGGAACCCGGTACTGGAAGATGCTTTTGAACTTTCCTCTATGGGGATCCGCGTAGATGCCGAGGCGCTGAAGCGCCAGTTAGCGATGACCGGCGATGAAGATCGTCTGCAGCTTGAGTGGCACCAGGCGCTGCTGCGTGGCGAAATGCCGCAGACCATCGGCGGCGGCATTGGTCAGTCGCGCTTAACGATGCTGCTGCTGCAGCTTGACCATATCGGCCAGGTACAGTGCGGAGTATGGCCTGCGCAGGTACGTGAAAGCGTTGCCGCTCTGCTGTAAGCATTAACGCCGCCAGCGTCGCAGCAGGCGGCTACGTAACCCGGTATCAAAGCGCCAGATATGATCGAAGATGCGCATGATGCCGGGTTTGCCGTGAACCGACATCGCCACCGCATGAAAACGGTGCTGATGCTTGTGTTGTAGATCCCCCACCTTATTAACCACCTCATCCGGCAGCCGCTGGGCGATAAAATCGGAAATCACTACCGCATCGGCATCGACCCATTGCGGGCTTTGCAGACGCTCGATAATGGCGCGGAAGCAGCTGGCCAGATCGGTGCCGCCGCGGAAACGCTGGCTTAAGAAACGGATCGCCTGCTCCAGCCCCTGAGGGCCGGTTAGCTCATAGTGCACCACTTCGCTGGAGAACAGCATAATGTAGCAACGGCGGTTATCGGCCAGCGCGACGCGCATCAGCGCCAGGCAAAAGGCTTTGGCGCACTGCTCGTTAAACCCGCCCATCGAACCTGACGTATCGACACAGACAATAAAGGGGCCGCGCGGCTGTTCATCAAAATCCTGACGGGTGACTGGACGTTCGGTGATTTTCTCGCGCCAGGCGTCGCCGTGCAGGCGGTAGGTTAGTAACTGTTTCTCTACCAGCTTGCGGTAGAACTCGAACTCCAGCTCGGTGATGCCGAGTGTTGCCAGCTCCGGCGGTAACAGCCGCAGGATATCGTCGCTTTGCTGCAGCCCATCGACCTGCTCCGGTACCGTTGCCGGTTCGCGAACCATGGCGCGGAAAGTTTCCATCGGCGCGTCTTTCTTCGGCACCAGCTTGGCTTCCCGCGACCGGCCGAGCTGTTCGGCCAGCTGCATCAGCTCCGGCTGTTGGCTGAGGAATTCGCCATAGCGCACGATCAACTGATAATCACCACGCTTGAGCTCACCGGCGCTCATATCCCACAGGCGGCCGGCGGCGTTGTCGTTTTCCACCAACACCGGCTCTAGCTGGCCGCTGAGGGTCATTCGTTCCTGAACTTCGCTGAGCAGCTGATCGCGTTCATCGTCCAGCAGATGCTGGTTGAGGGTGGTGGTCTGCACCACCAGGCTTAAGCGCCAGCGCTGTAAAAACAGGGTATGCAACGCGGGCGTGAAGGTGGCGTTATCGTCCACCAGCTGCTGCGCCTGGGCGGCAAAGGGTGATTGCAGCTTATGCAGTTTGCCGAGGATCTGCGGTAACTGCACGATAAACTGGGAAGTTGAAAGCAGCTGCGCCTGCTGATAGACCTGCACTTCGGCATCCAGCTCGGGGGGAATTTGCGTCTCTTTGAGCCGCGCGCGAACGGCTTCTCGCCAGCGCGGGATATCGGCGGCGATGATATTTTTCAGCCGCGGAAATTTTTCAAAGAATACGGCAAGCTGAGGAGAGGCCAGCAGCGCCAGCAGCATCTCCTCGATCATCCCTTCCTCGCTGACCGCCAGCATGACATTCAGCATGTCGAGGGTCATGACTGACGCGCCTGCTTAATCTGCGTGCCGACGTCCTGTAGGCTGGCTTCGATACGCCCCAGCCAATCGCCGGGAATAAACAGACATTTTTGCTGTTCGCTAAAGCGGTTATGTTGCTGATGCCATTCGTCATCCAGCGCTTCGAGCTGCTGGCGAATTTCGGCAGGCATGTTTTCCTGCGATTCGCTGCCAGGAAGCGACAGGCGAGAGCCCTGCAGACTGACGTCGCGCACCACCAGATGCTGACTGGCATCGACATCCATCGTCAATTGCTGCGCAAAACCGATACCGTTAAGCTTGCCGCGGATCTCGCCGCCTTTCTCCAGCCAGTTAGCCAGCGCTTCACGTTCAAAGGCGATATGAATGACTTCGAGATCGTGCAGTTTCAGCGGCTGCTGGAGAAGCAGCGTCAGCGTTTCGCCCTCGATACCTTCCGGCAATTCGTAATGCGGCTTACGGCTGAACATGCCGCCAACGCGGGTGACTTTTAAGGCGGTTTTATCGCTGTGCTGTTGCTGAATTTGAATGCGGCGCTGGATAATAGCCCCTAATTTAGTCAGCATCGCCTGCTGCCCCCAGGCGTGGCTGGTCATCAAGGTTTCCAACTGCTGCGACATCAAATTCATGCTTTCAATGTTATGCCACAGGCAATCTTTCAGCAGGATCAGGTCGATCGGCGCGATAGTGTCGCGGCCGCTAAAGAAGGCGCTGGCCTGTAGCAGACGGATTGCCTTTTTCCAGCGGCGATCGGAAACGTAAGGCGCATTAGGCAGGGCATCCAGCTGCTGACGCAGTTGGAAAACCAGCTCGAAAACGCTGTCCGGCAGCTTCACTGTGCCGATGTCGTGTTGCCATTGCGTGAACTCTTCGGTGCTGATCTGCAGGCTTTCGGGAACCGGATTGCTGTTTTCATCCTGCTGGCTGACCAGCATCGAGCGGAAGTTGGTTTTATCCTGCACTTTATCCAGCCACAGACGGATCAGCATGCGGTCATATAAGGCCTCGAGGCTGCTGTCCGATTCAGGCAGTTCATTCGATGCCGCCACCAGCAGGCGCATCGGGATTTTCTCTTCGCTGGCGCCGTTGCGGAAGTGGCGTTCGTTAATCGCCGTCAGCAGGGTATTAAGGATAGCCGGTCCCGCCTTCCAGATTTCATCAAGGAAGACGATTTCCGCTTCCGGCAGATAGCCTGCCGTTAAACGCTCATAGCGGCCTTCATCTTTTAGCGCCTGAATGGAGAGCGGGCCGAAAACTTCCTCCGGGGTGGAGAAACGGGTCATCAGGTATTCAAACGCGCGGGCTTGCTGGAAGGCGAACTTGAGGCGGCGGGCGATCAGGCTTTTGGCGATACCGGGCGGCCCCAGCAGGAATACGCTTTCGCCGCTGAGCGCTGCCAGCAGACACAGGCGTATTGCGTGACTACGTTCAAAGAGTCCTTTTTCCAACGAGGCGCTGAGCCGGGAAATTCTTTCTGCCAGTAAATGTGATTGAGCCATAATAGAGTTGCGCGCTTTGTCGTGTGTCGTTATTGGGTCGAGTATAGATGTTTGATTAGGGATGG
>CABUCP010000370.1 GCA_902490055.1 uncultured Klebsiella sp.
ATAAATTAATATATCTTGATGAATTCAGAATAAAACCTAAACACTTTAAATATCAATTAAGCCAAACATCTTATATATACGTAGTTTCTTAAAATATTATAATATCAGTAGTCTTACTTGCTGTATTTCAAAGTAAGACCGCTGCAGATCAGAATATCGCCCAGCGAACCAACGGCGCCGCCAGAACCATCACCACGCCGGAAAGCATCATCACCAGGCTGGCGACCACACCCTCCTGCTGGCCGAGTTCGTAAGAGCGAGCGGTCCCGGCCCCGTGCGAGGCGGCGCCAAACCCGGCCCCTTTCGCCATTCCGGCGCTGATCGACAGGCGCAAGAACAACACATCGCCGATCGCCATGCCAAATACGCCCGTCACCACCACGAACAACGCCACCAGATCGGGCTGACCGCCCAGCGGTTTCGCCGCCGCCAGCGCAAACGGCGTAGTAACCGAGCGCACCGCCAGGCTGCGCTGGATTTCATCGGACAGGGTAAACAGCCGAGCCAGCCAGACGGAAGTGGTTACCGCCACTAGCGAAGCCGTGACCACGCCGGCGGTTAGCGACATCCAGTGGCGTTTGATAATGGCCAAGTTGTCATAAACCGGTACGGCGAAGGCGATAGTAGCCGGCCCCAGAAGCCACAGCAGCCAGTGTGACTCGCCCATATAGCTTTGGTAGGAGATATGGCCAAAGACGAGGATTAGCACCAGCAGCACTGGCGTCAGCACCAGCGGCATCAACGGCAGTTTGTGGAAGCGGCGATAGAGACGTTTATTGGCGAAATAGAGCGCCAGCGTCACCACCAGGCACAGCATGCTCAAGGTAAAATCACTCATCTTTTAGCCTGCTGACTTCGTAGCGATAGACTTTATCCACCACCCATGCCGTGGCGCCCAGCACCATCATGGTGCTCAGCGCGATCACGAGGAAAATGCGCCAACCATCCACCATTAGCAGTTGCGCATAATTCACCACGGCGACCACCGCCGGGACGAAAAAGAGCAGCATTTCCGCCAGCAGCCAGCGCGCCCCTGCGCGCACCCAGTTCAGCGGAATGACCCGACAAACAATCAGCATTAGTAGCATCAGCATGCCGACGAGGTTGGCCGGAAGCGGCAGATGGAGCCAGTTAACCAGATATTCAGCGCAGACGAACAGTCCGGCATAGAGCAGTACCTGAACCGGTACCTGAAGACGTTGCGCGACAAAAGGCGCAACACGTGCTGGCGCGAAGGCCATGAGCGGAATTCCCGAAAAATAAGACAGGCATGCAGTATAGAGAGCCGCCCCTGCGGACAGAAATGAATTAAAATCATCACAGGTATAGTCTCAGGGAATAATTATGGATATACGCACGTTGCGTTATTTTGTCGAAGTCGTCCGCCAGCAAAGCTTCACCCGCGCGGCGGAAAAACTTTTCGTCACGCAGCCGACCATCAGCAAGATGCTCAAAAACCTGGAAGACGAGCTGAACTGCACCCTGCTGATCCGCGATGGTCGCAAGCTATTGCTAACCGACACCGGCCGCGTGGTGTTCGAACGCGGCCAGGCAATCCTCGGGGAATTTAGTCAGCTAAAAGCTGAACTCAGCGATATCAACCACCTGAATAAAGGCGTGCTGCGATTGGGGATCCCACCGATGGTCGGCATGCTAATGGCCGAACCGATTAGCCGTTTTCGCCAACGCTATCCCGGCGTGGAGCTGAAAATTGCCGAATTCGGCGGGCTGACGGTGCAGCAGGCGGTCAGCAACGGCGAACTCGATCTGGCCATGACGGCCCTGCCGGTTGATGAAGCCAGCGGTCTGACGACGCTATCGCTCTTTAGCCACCCGTTGTGCGTTCTCGTGCCGAAGACCGCGCCATGGCAGGATATCTCATCGATTTCACCAGCAAGCCTGGCGACGCACCCGCTGGTTATCTACAACGAAGACTTTGCTCTTAGCCAGCAGCTGATGCGCCTGTTTGCCGAGCATGAGGTAAAGCCGCGTATCGCGGTACGTAGCGGTCAGTGGGATTTTCTGGCGGCGATGGTGCAGGCGGGGATTGGCGTGGCAATCCTGCCGGAGCCGATTTGCCAGCGCCTGGACGCGCGGGATTTTTATTGGATCCCGCTGGAAAGCGAATTGCGTTGGGAGTTAGGCATGATTTGGCGCGATGGGGTGTATATGTCGCGTAGCGCGCAGGCGTGGCTGGAGTGCAGTAAATCGTTTTGGCTGGAGTAACTCCCCGGTCGCGCTAACGCTTACCGGGGCTACACATTTACGCTAGCCCCGATATCCGGGGCTTAAGGTTATTGATCTTCGATTAACAGCGCTTCTAACAGATCGAGGTCGTGCAGCAGCTTCTGCAGCGTCTCGTTGCTGATTTGCCGCGTCGCGCGCAAGTGATACAGCTCACCTCGCTCCGAGCGCAATGCCGCCAGTCGGAAGCGGCGCTCAAGGCTCTCTTCCAGCATCGAGGTTTCGACATCGTTGCGCCCATCCACGCGACGGCGCAGGTTACCGATGACGCGCGAACTCACCTCAGTCAGTAGCTGATTATCGATATTCTCTTTGGTATCCGCCGCCAGACGTTCTTCCATTTTCTGAATCGCGACAATCGCCACATCCGCCGTCGCCGCGCGCGCCAGGCGCTCTTCCTTGCGCTGCTGGACGTGATCGCTGGACTCGATATGGCGCAACAGAATCGGCAGCGCGATCACCCCAACGAACAGGGAGAAGAGGATAACCCCTGCGGCGAGGAAGATAAGTTCATAGCGTGCCGGGAAGACGTTGCCGTCCGGCAGCAGCAGCGGAATCGACAGCACACCGGCGAGGGTAATCGCCCCGCGTACCCCGGCGACGGAGGAAATCAGCAGCTCGCGGGTAGTCCAGGAACCAAACTCCATCGGTTTCTTTTTCAGGAAGCGCTGGCTCAGCTTGCGCATCGTCCACAGCCAGCCGAAACGAACTAACATCAGCGCAGCGTAAATCAGGACAATATCGGTAAACAGCATCCAGGTTTCAACGTTAGGATCGGCTTCTGCCGCCACCAGCGAGCTCGACAGGATATCCGGTAGTTGCAGACCCAACAGCAGGAAGACCATGCCGTTAAACACGAACTCCAGCATCGCCCAGGTGCTGTTGGCGCGCAGGCGCATGGCCAACGGCGCGGTGCGCATCACTCCGGAACGGGTGATGGTCATCCCCGCCGCTACCGCTGCCAGGATCCCCGAGAAGCCGATATGTTCGGCAATCAGGTAAGAAGCGAACGGCAGCAGGAACAGCAGCACGATCTGCGTCGCCGGTTCATCGCCGCCCCAGCGGCTGAGGAAGCGCATCGAGCGGCCATACAGCCAGCTGACGACGAAACCGGCCAGGATGCCGCCAATCGCCACCTTCAGGAACTCGACGGTCGCGCCGCCAACGGTGAACACCATCGTGCCCATCGCCACGGCGACGGCGAATTTCAGTGAAACCAGGCCAGAAGCGTCGTTCATCAACGCTTCGCCCTGCAGGATGCCCATAATTTTTTTCGGAATGCGCCCTTCGCCGACAATACCGGAAAGCGCCACGGCATCGGTCGGCGACAGCACCGCCGCCAGGGCGAATGCCGGGACCAGCGGGATCCCGGGGACAATCCAGTAAATCAGGAAGCCGATGCCGACAACGGTGATCACCACCAGCGCCAGCGCCAAGCCGAAGATTTCCCGGCCGTGCTCGATAAACTCGCGGGTCGGCGTTTTCCAGCCATCGGCAAATAGCAGCGGCGGGATAAACAATACGAGGAAGAGTTCAGGGTCGAACTCGACGTGCAAACCAAAGGTCGGCCAGGCTAACAGCGCGCCAATGGCGATTTGCATTAAAGGTAACGGAACCTGAAAGGGCAGTACGCGTGTGACAACCCCGGAGAGAGAGACCACGAGGGTCATGATGAGTATGGTGAAGAATATTTCCATGTGTTCCCTGTTTGCTGCGTTTTCTTTTTTTACATC
>CABUCP010000371.1 GCA_902490055.1 uncultured Klebsiella sp.
CTGGGGATTCTCTGCGTCGCCGCCTTCCTGCAACTCGAATTATTTAGGGTATATATATTGTACGCCAACGGGAGCGAAAGCTCCTGCTTGTATTGTTAAGCATAAAAAAAGCAGAATATTATTCTGTTTATCGCCGTTAGCGAAAGGAGACCGACGGCGAAAAATGGATGATTTTCTGCCGTAAGCCTTTTTTCCCGAGTATTGGCTATCTCATTTTCTTATTCTTGAAGCAATCCTCCATATATTCCACCAGATACTTTCTTTTCTGCTTTTAACGCTGGCTATATCCGCCGGGAGGCTAATTGCCTGCCTGTTGGCGAGCAGTTATGGTAATGCTCAGCAAGTCGTTCACCTCAATGCACTGCCTGTGGCTTTGCATCATACGACGCGTGCGGAAAATGACTTCCGCCGTCGTGAAAACAATAAGCCTGGAGGCAAACCATGGAGATGTTGTCAGGAGCCGAGATGGTCGTCCAATCGCTGGTCGATCAGGGCGTTAAGCAAGTATTCGGCTATCCCGGAGGCGCGGTCCTCGATATCTATGATGCGCTACATACCCTTGGCGGTATCGACCACGTACTGGTGCGCCACGAGCAGGCGGCGGTGCATATGGCCGACGGCCTGGCGCGCGCCACTGGCGAAGTCGGCGTGGTGCTGGTGACCTCCGGCCCTGGGGCGACAAACGCCATTACCGGCATCGCGACGGCTTACATGGATTCCATTCCGCTGGTCATTCTTTCCGGGCAGGTCGCCACCTCGCTGATTGGCTATGATGCCTTCCAGGAGTGCGACATGGTTGGTATCTCGCGCCCGGTGGTCAAACACAGCTTCCTGGTGAAACAGACCGAAGATATCCCGGGGGTACTGAAAAAAGCCTTCTGGCTGGCGGCCAGCGGTCGCCCAGGCCCGGTAGTGGTCGATTTGCCGAAAGATATTCTCAACCCGGCGAAGAAGTTGCCTTATGTCTGGCCGGATGCGGTGAGCATGCGCTCCTATAACCCGACGACCAGCGGCCATAAAGGGCAAATTAAACGCGCGCTGCAGACGCTGGCGACGGCGAAAAAGCCGGTGGTCTACGTTGGCGGCGGGGCGATCAACGCACAGTGCGAAGCGCAGCTGCGTAAGCTGGTTGAAACGCTCAAGCTGCCGGTCGTCTCTTCTTTAATGGGATTAGGGGCGTTTCCGGCAAGCCATCAGCAGGCATTGGGCATGCTGGGGATGCACGGTACCTATGAAGCCAACATGACCATGCATCATTCCGACGTCATTTTCGCCGTCGGCGTACGCTTTGACGATCGCACCACCAATAATCTGGCCAAGTACTGCCCGAATGCGACGGTGCTGCATATTGATATCGATCCAACGTCGATCTCCAAGACGGTGCCGGCGGATGTGCCGATCGTCGGTGATGCGCGGCAGGTGCTCGATCAGATGCTGGAACTGCTGGATCTGGAAGAGAGCCAGCAGCCGCTGGATGAGATCCGCGACTGGTGGCAGCAGATTGAACAGTGGCGTTCCCGCCACTGCCTGCAATACGACACGCAAAGCGGCAAGATCAAGCCGCAGGCGGTGATCGAAGCAATTTGGCGCCTGACCAACGGTGATGCATACGTCACTTCCGACGTTGGACAGCATCAGATGTTCGCCGCCCTCTATTATCCGTTCGATAAACCAAGGCGCTGGATTAACTCCGGCGGCCTCGGCACGATGGGCTTCGGCCTGCCCGCCGCGCTGGGGGTAAAAATGGCGCTGCCGAACGAAACCGTCATCTGCGTCACCGGCGACGGCAGTATTCAGATGAACATTCAGGAGCTCTCGACCGCGCTACAGTACGAATTGCCGGTGCTGGTGCTGAACCTGAACAACCGTTATCTCGGGATGGTGAAGCAGTGGCAGGATATGCTCTATTCTGGCCGCCATTCACAGTCCTATATGGAATCGCTGCCGGACTTCGTTCGCCTTGCGGAGGCTTATGGCCACGTTGGTATTCGCATCAGCGAGCCGCAGGAGCTGGGAGCGAAGCTGGCGGAAGCGCTGGAGCAGGTGCGCAATAATCGCCTGGTGTTTGTCGATGTCACGGTGGATGGCAGCGAGCACGTGTACCCCATGCAGATCCGCGGCGGCGGCATGGACGAAATGTGGTTGAGCAAAACGGAGAGAACCTGATTATGCGCCGGATATTATCTGTATTACTGGAGAACGAATCGGGGGCATTATCCCGGGTGATCGGCCTGTTTTCACAGCGTGGCTACAATATTGAAAGCCTGACCGTGGCGCCGACCGACGATCCGACGCTGTCCCGGATGACCATTCAGACGGTGGGCGACGAGAAAGCGATCGAGCAGATTGAAAAGCAGCTGCACAAGCTGGTGGATGTGTTGCGGGTCAGCGAGCTTGGCCAGGGATCGCACGTCGAGCGTGAAATCATGCTGGTGAAAGTGCAGGCCAGCGGCTACGGCCGCGAAGAGGTCAAACGTAACACCGAGATCTTCCGCGGGCAGATTATTGACGTGACGCCTTCTATCTATACGGTTCAGCTCGCCGGGACCAGCGATAAGCTGGATGCTTTCCTGGCCTCATTGCGCGATGTCGCGCGCATTGTCGAAGTGGCGCGATCCGGCGTGGTCGGGCTGTCGCGCGGCGACAAAATCATGCGCTAACCGTTGAAAAACTGACGTAAAAATAGCCCGACACAAACTGTCGGGTTATTTTTTTGCGAATTGCGTAGGAACTGTGGACGAAAGCGGTTGCCGCGCTATCTATTCTGCGTTTAGATGTTATAAAAATGGATCCCTATACTCTACTGAGTATGTCTATTTAATGGTTGTTTTTTGTACTTCTTACCCAAGGGGCAATTGTGAAACTGGATGAAATCGCCCGGCTGGCCGGTGTTTCAAGAACCACCGCGAGCTATGTGATTAATGGCAAAGCGAAGCAGTATCGCGTCAGCGATAAAACGGTCGAGAAGGTGATGGCGGTGGTGCGCGAGCACAATTATCACCCGAATGCGGTCGCTGCTGGCCTGCGTGCAGGACGTACGCGTTCAATTGGTCTGGTGATCCCGGATCTCGAAAACACCAGTTATACCCGTATTGCGAACTATCTGGAGCGACAGGCGCGTCAGCGCGGCTACCAGTTGCTGATCGCCTGCTCGGAAGATCAGCCGGATAACGAAATGCGCTGTATTGAGCATCTGCTGCAGCGTCAGGTCGATGCGATTATCGTCTCGACGTCGCTGCCGCCGGAGCATCCGTTCTATCAGCGCTGGGCGAACGATCCTTTCCCGATTGTCGCGCTCGACCGCGCCCTTGATCGTGAACATTTCACCAGCGTTGTCGGCGCGGATCAGGACGATGCCGAAACGCTTGGCGCCGAGCTGCGCAAATTCCCCGGCGACACGGTGTTGTATCTTGGCGCGCTGCCGGAACTCTCGGTGAGCTTCCTGCGCGAGCAGGGGTTCCGTACCGCGTGGAAAGACGATCCGCGCGACGTGAACTTCCTTTATGCCAACAGCTACGAGCGCGAGGCCGCGGCCCAGCTGTTCGATAAATGGCTGGAAACGCATCCGATGCCGCAGCTCTTGTTTACCACCTCTTTCCCGCTGCTGCAGGGCGTCATGGACGTCACGCTGCGCCGTGAAGGCAAACTGCCGTCCGAGCTGGCCATCGCCACCTTTGGCGATAATGAACTGCTCGATTTCCTGCAGTGCCCGGTGCTGGCGGTTGCTCAACGCCACCGCGACGTCGCGGAACGCGTGCTGGAGATCGTTCTCGCCAGTCTTGATGAGCCGCGCAAGCCGAAACCGGGTTTAAGCCGCATTCGTCGTAACCTTTATCATCGCGGTAGTTTGAATCGCGGTTGATAAAAGGCCAGGATTATTCGTAAGTTATTCGCCAGATGGATTAGCATCTGGCGATATTCCATACAATTTACGTAGAGAATCGTAAATCTATTCGCTTTC
>CABUCP010000372.1 GCA_902490055.1 uncultured Klebsiella sp.
AAGATCATTTCGTCGCCCTTGATACTCAGCCGAAGTATCGCATTAACAACGGCGAGCTGATGATTCACCTGCAGGCGCCGGACCTCGGCTCGCTGAGCAGCGGGTCGCTGGTTTATTTCCGCAAGATCCCGGTGGGTCGGGTTTATGACTACACGCTTAACGCCAATAACCAGGGCGTGACGATCGATGTCTTAATCGAACGTCGCTTCACCAATCTGGTGAAAAAAGGCAGCCGTTTCTGGAACGTCTCCGGCATCAAAGCCGACGTCAGCCTGAGCGGCGCGAAAGTACAGCTGGAAAACCTCTCCGCCTTAGTCAATGGCGCGATTGCTTTTGACTCGCCGGGCGACTCGAAAACGGCGGCGCAGAATGACGAGTACAATCTGTACGAAGATCTGGCGCACAGCCAGCGCGGCGTGCTGGTAACGCTGGAACTGCCAGACGGCGCCGGGCTGAAAGCCGGTTCAACGCCGCTGATGTACCAGGGGCTGGAGGTGGGTCAGCTCACCAGGCTGAACCTTAATCCTGGCGGCAAAGTGACCGGCGAGATGACCGTTGATCCGAGCGTGGTGACGCTACTGCGTGACAAGACGCTTATTCAGATGAAAAAACCGAAAATTTCGCTGGATAACCCGAACCTCAGCGCCCTGCTCACCGGCAGCACCTTTGAACTGGTGCCCGGCGAAGGCGAACCACGCAATCACTTCGCGGTCATGCCGGCCGATAAAGCGCTGCTTGAAGAACCTAACGTCGCCACGGTAACGCTATCGGCGCCGGAGAGCTACGGCATCGATGCTGGTCAGCCGCTGGTGCTGCACGGAGTAAAAGTCGGCCAGGTGCTGGAACGTAAGTTGACGGCGAAAGGCGTCACCTTCCAGGTCGCTATTTCACCGGAGTACCGCAACCTGGTACGCGGCGACAGCAAGTTCGTGGTCAACAGCCGCCTCGATGTCAAAGTCGGCCTTGACGGCGTGCAGGTGCTGGGCGCCAGCGCCAGTGAGTGGGTGGATGGCGGGATCCGTATTCTGCCGGGCGAAAAGGGAGAAATGCAAAGCAGCTATCCGCTGTACGCCAACCTGGAAAAAGCGCAGGAAAATAGCCTGAGCGAAGTCCCGACCACCACGCTCAGCCTCAGCGCAGAGACGCTGCCCGACGTGCAGGCCGGTTCGGTAGTGCTATACCGTAAATTCGCCGTCGGCGAGATTATCTCCGTGAAGCCGCGCAGCAATGCTTTCGATATCGATCTGCATATCAAACCGGAGTATCGCCACCTGCTGACCAACAACAGCGTCTTCTGGGCGGAAGGTGGCGCAAAAGTGAAGCTTGACGGTAACGGTTTAACCGTCCAGGCGTCCCCGCTGGCGCGCGCGCTGAAAGGCGCCATCAGCTTTGATAACCTCAGCGGCAGCAGCGCCAACGCGCGGATGAACAATAAACGCATTCTCTACGCTTCCGAAACCGCCGCTCGCGCGGTGGGCGGTCAGATTACGCTGCACGCCTTCGACGCCGGCAAAATGGCAGCGGGTATGCCGATTCGCTACCTCGGTATCGACATCGGCCAGATCCAGTCGCTGGAGCTGATTACCGCGAAAAATGAAGTTCAGGCGAAAGCGGTGCTCTATCCGGAGTATGTCGGCACCTTCGCCCGCGGCGGTACCCGCTTCTCGGTTATTACGCCGCAAATATCTGCCGCCGGCGTTGAGCATCTGGACACCATTTTCCAGTCCTATATCAACGTTGAACCTGGCCGTGGTTCGCCACGCCGCGACTTTGAAATTCAGGAAACGACAATCAGCGATTCACGCTACATCGACGGCCTGAGCATTATCGTCGAAGTCCCGGAAGCCGGTTCGCTTGATATCGGTACGCCAGTGCTGTTCCGCGGTCTGGAAGTGGGTACGGTAACCGGCCTGACGCTGGGCTCGATGTCCGACCGCGTGATGGTTAAGCTACGCATCAGTAAACGTTACCAATACCTGGTGCGTAACAACTCGGTGTTCTGGCTGGCTTCCGGCTATAGCCTCGACTTTGGCCTGATTGGCGGCGTGGTCAAAACCGGTACCTTTAACCAGTTCATTCGCGGCGGCATCGCCTTCGCCACGCCGCCGGGAACGCCGCTGGCGCCGAAAGCGCAGGATGGTAAGCATTTCCTGTTACTGGAAAGCGAGCCGAAAGAGTGGCGCGATTGGGGTACCGCGCTGCCTAATTAACCTCCGGCAACCCATAAACGCCCCGGTGTCCCGCACCGGGGCGTTTATGGTAAACTGCGCCCCCTTTTTTCTTGTGGTGCGCTGCTCGTGGCTCAAAACGCTGTCTTTCTTCCAGAAACATTCCTCGCTCAAATGCGTGCGGCAATGCCGGCGCATCTTTCCTTTGATGACTTTATCGCCGCCTGCCAGCGCCCGCTGCGCCGCAGCATCCGCGTCAATACATTGAAGATAACGGTTGCCGATTTTCTGCAACTGGTTGCGCCCTACGGCTGGCAGTTAACGCCGGTTCCGTGGTGCGCCGAGGGTTTCTGGATTGAACGCGATGATGAAGACGGGCTACCGCTGGGCAGCACCGCTGAGCACCTGAGCGGGTTGTTTTATATTCAGGAAGCCAGTTCAATGCTGCCGGTCGCGGCGCTGTTCGCCGATGGTGAAATGCCAGAACGGGTGATGGACGTTGCCGCCGCGCCGGGTTCTAAAACCACGCAGATTGCCGCCCGCATGGGAAATCAGGGCGGGATCCTGGCCAACGAATTTTCCGCCAGCCGCGTTAAGGTGCTGCACGCCAATATCAGCCGCTGTGGTATCAGCAACGTCGCCCTCACCCACTTTGACGGCCGCGTGTTCGGCGCCGCGCTACCGGAATGTTTCGATGCGATTTTGCTCGATGCGCCCTGCTCCGGCGAAGGCGTGGTGCGTAAAGATCCCGACGCGCTAAAAAACTGGTCGCCGGAAAGCAATCTGGAGATAGCCGCCACCCAGCGCGAGCTCATTGACAGCGCCTTCCATGCGCTGCGTCCCGGCGGCACGCTGGTCTATTCGACCTGCACGCTGAACCGCGAGGAAAACGAAGAGGTCGTGAACTGGCTGCGGCAAACCTATCCAGACGCAGTCGAGGTGCTGGCGCTGGGTTCACTATTCCCACAGGCCAACGCAGCCCTCACAGAAGAAGGTTTTTTGCACGTATTCCCGCAGATTTTTGACTGCGAAGGTTTCTTCGTTGCCCGTCTGCGTAAAACGGCGGCGATTGAACCTTTGCCAGCGCCGGGCTACAAAGTGGGCAAGTTCCCGTTCACGCCGATGAAAGGCCGCGAATCCGCCGTTGTCGCCGCTGCCGCCAACGCCGTTGGCCTGCAATGGGAAGATCATCTTCGTTTATGGCAACGTGATAAAGAGATTTGGTTATTCCCGCAGGCGCTGGAAGCGCTAATCGGTAAGGTTCGTTTCTCCCGTATTGGCATTCGTCTCGCCGAAACGCATAACAAAGGCTATCGCTGGCAGCATGAAGCGGTCATTGCGCTGGCTGCGCCACAGACGCCGTTTGAGCTCAGCCTGGCCGAGGCGGAAGAGTGGTATCGCGGGCGCGATATCTACCCGGAAGCGCCGCCGCCGCAGGATGATGCCATCATCACCTTCCAGGGGATTCCGTTAGGCCTCGCCAAACGCATCGGTTCACGTCTGAAAAATAGCTACCCCCGCGAGCTGGTGCGCGACGGTAAGCTTTTTGCCGGTAAGGCGTGACGGCGGACAAAAAAAACGCACTTTTTGATTGGCGATTTATGCCCCGTTGTCTACGCTGAAAAATGACGGCCTAACTGGTCGTACCACAACTCAGCAGACAAACGGGGTGAATGATGAGTAAAACTAACGTACGAATCGGCGCGTTTGAGATCGACGACGCCGAGCTGCATGGCGAGTCACAGGGTGAGCGAACGTTAAGCATTCCTTGCAAATCCGATCCTGACTTATGC
>CABUCP010000373.1 GCA_902490055.1 uncultured Klebsiella sp.
TAATCAAGAGCAGTTCGATGTCGTCATGATGTAATCATTCAGCCTATCGCTCCCGCAGGCGTCGGGAGCGCGTACTGGCGGGCTGAAGGATAAAGCGAAACAAGCTGACAAGGAGAGATGCGTTGAGGCGATTGCCCGGGATTTTACTGCTCACCGTGGCAACAGTAGTGGTGATTGTCGCGCTGCTGGTGAGCGGCCTGCGTCTCGCATTGCCGCAGCTAAATAACTGGCGCCCGCAGCTGCTGGAGAAAATTACTGCGGTATCCGGGGTCGCGGTTGATGCCTCGCAGATCAACGCCAACTGGGAAAACTTCGGCCCGACGCTGGACGTTCGCGATATTAAAGCCACCTTGAAAGACGGTGGCGAAATGACGATCAAACGGGTTACCCTTGCGCTCGACGTCTGGCAAAGCCTGCTACATATGCGCTGGCAGTTCCGCGACCTGACCTTCTGGCAACTGCAAATTCACACCAATACCCCCATCCAGACTAACGACGACGGCGCAAGCCTGAAGACCGATCGCATCAGCGATCTGTTTCTGCGCCAGTTTGACCACTTTATTCTCCGCGATAGCCACCTGAGCTTCCTGACGATTTCCGGTCAGCGCGCCGAGCTGGCGATCCCGCAGCTAACCTGGCTTAACGGTAAAAACCGCCACCGCGCGGAGGGCCAACTGAGCCTCTCGAGCCTCACCGGCCAGCACGGAGTGATGCAGGTGCGGATGGATTTACGCGATGAGAACGGGTTGCTGAACAAGGGGCGACTGTGGCTGCAGGCCGATGACATCGACGTCAAACCCTGGCTCGGCCGCTGGATGCAGGACAACATCGCGCTGCAGAGCGCGCGCTTTAGCCTTGAAGGCTGGCTGACCATCGACAAAGGCGACGTAGCCGGCGGCGATGTATGGCTGAAAAAAGGCGGCGCCAGCTGGCAGGGTGATAAGCAGCTGCATCAGCTGTCGGTGGATAACCTGACGGCGCATATCACCCGTGAGAATCAAAGCTGGGGATTTGATATCCCGGACACGCGAATCTCGATTGACGGCAAAGCCTGGCCGCGCGGCGCGCTGGCGATGGCGTGGATCCCGGCGCAGGATGTCGGCGGTAAGAATAACGCCCGTAGCGATGAGCTGCGCATTCGCGCCAGCAATCTCGATCTTAGCGGCCTGACCGGTCTACAGCCGATGGCTGATAAACTGGCGCCAGGTTTTAGCGAGGTCTGGCGAACCACCCAGCCGAGCGGCAAAATCAATCTGCTGGCGTTGGATATCCCGCTGCAGGCGACGGAAAAAACCCGTTTCCAGGCTGACTGGAGCAACCTGGCGTGGAAGCAGTGGAAGCTGCTGCCGGGCGCCGAACATTTTTCCGGCAGCCTCAACGGTAGCGTTGAAAACGGCGAGCTGCGCGCGCATATGGCGCAGGCGAAAATGCCGTATGAAACCGTCTTCCGCGCGCCGTTGGAAATCGCCGAGGGTGATGCAACCCTCAGTTGGCAGAAAAACGACAAAGGCTTCATGCTCGATGGGCGTGATATCGACGTGCAGGCGACCGGCGTTCGCGCGCGCGGCGGTTTCCGCTATCTACAGCCGGAAGGCGATGAGCCGTGGCTGGGGATCCTTGCCGGTATCAGTACTAACGACGGCGGTCAGGCGTGGCGCTACTTCCCGGAAAATCTGATGGGCAAAGCGCTGGTAGATTACCTGAGCGGGGCGATTAAAGGCGGCCAGGCCAGCGACGCCACCCTGGTATATGGCGGCAACCCGCATCAGTTCCCGTATGAGCATAATGAAGGCCAGTTCCAGGTCTCAGTGCCGCTGAAGAACGCGACCTTCGCCTTCCAGCCGGACTGGCCGGCGCTGACCGGCCTGAACATCGATCTCAACTTTGTGAACAACGGTCTGTGGATGAAGGCGGATAAGACGATGCTGGGGAACGTCACCGCCAGCAATCTCGACGCGGTGATCCCTGACTACTCGCACGAGAAGCTGTTTATTGATGCCGACGTCAACGGCCCGGGCAAAGACGTGGGGCCTTATTTCAAACAGACGCCGCTGAAGGATACGCTCGGCTCGGCGCTGGATGAACTGCAGCTTGATGGTAATGTGAGCGCTCGCTTACATCTTACCATCCCGCTCGATGGCGAGATGACCACCGCCAAAGGCGACGTGCGGCTGAAAAACAACGATCTGTTTATCAAGCCTATCGATTCCACGCTGAAGAATCTTAACGGGCAGTTCAGCTTCGAAAATGGCGATCTGAAAAGCGGGCCGCTGAGCGCGACCTGGTTTAACCAACCGCTGAATCTCAACTTTACCACCACGGAGGGAGCGAAAGCCTTCCTGGTCGATGTCGGCATGAACGCCAACTGGCAGCCAACGCGCACCGGCCTGCTGCCGAAAGCGGTAAACGATGAACTGAGCGGTAGCGTGCCCTGGGACGGTAAAGTAGCCATCGAACTGCCGTATCGCGGCAGCGCGAGCTACAAAGTAGATATTAATGGCGACCTGAAGAATGTAAGCAGTCACTTACCTGCACCGGTAAATAAATCGGCGGGTGAGGCGCTGCCGGTGAAAATCAACGTGACCGGCGGTTTAAACAGCTTCGATTTGACCGGCAATATTGGCAGCAAGAATCACGTCAATAGCCGCTGGCTGTTGAATAACAAGCTGACGCTCGACCGGGCGATTTTGACCTCTGACAGTAAGGCGATACCGCCGCTGCCTGAACAATCGGGCGTTGAACTGAATATGCCGGCAATGGATGGCGCGCAGTGGCTGGCGCTGTTCCAGCAGGGCGCTGCCAATGAAGTCAGCAGTAATATGGCGTTCCCGGAGCGCATCACGCTGCGCACGCCGTCTCTGGCGCTAGGCGGGCAAAACTGGAATAACGTTAGCCTGGTCTCCCAGCCCGACGGCAGCGGTTCGAAGGTTGAAGCTCAGGGGCGTGAAATCAACGCCACCCTGACGATGCATAAGAATGCCCCCTGGCTGGCGGCGATTCGCTATCTCTATTACAACCCTTCCAGCACGACGAGCGCTGAGCCGCAAAAAGAGAGCGGGCCGCTGTCTAATACGCGCCTGGATTTCCGCGGCTGGCCGGATCTGCAGCTACGCTGCAAAGAGTGCTGGCTGTGGGGACAAAAATATGGCCGCATCGACGGCGACTTTAACATTAAGGGCGATACGCTGACGCTGAGCAACGGCCTGGTCGATACCGGCTTTGGTCGCCTGACCAGCGACGGCGTCTGGGTGAATGCGCCGGGCGGCGTGCGTACCTCGCTGAAGGGTAAACTTCACGGCAACAAAACCGATGATTTCGTCAACTTCTTCGGCGTCTCGACGCCGGTGAAAGGTTCGTCGTTTGATATTGATTACGACCTGCACTGGCGCGCGCCGCCGTGGCAGCCGGACGTCGCGTCGCTGAACGGGATCCTGAAAAGCCGCCTTGGCAAAGGCGAGTTTACCGACCTGAGCACCGGCCATGCAGGCCAGTTGTTGCGCCTGTTGAGCGTCGATGCGCTGTTGCGTAAACTGCGGTTCGATTTCAGCGATACCTTCCAGGAAGGGTTCTGGTTTGATTCTATTCGCAGTACGGCGTGGATTAAAGACGGCGTGCTGAATACCGATGATACGCTGGTAGATGGGCTTGAAGCCGACATCGCGATGAAAGGTTCGGTAGATCTGGTGCGCCGTCGTCTGGATCTGCAGGCGGTGGTTGCGCCGGAAATTTCGGCGACCGTCGGCGTGGCGGCGGCCTTTGCCGTTAACCCGATTGTCGGCGCCGCGGTGTTTGCCGCCAGTAAGGTACTGGGTCCGCTGTGGAACAAAGTGTCGATTCTGCGCTATCGCATCACCGGTCCGATCGACCAGCCGGAAATCAATGAAGTGCTGCGTCAGGCGCGTAGCGACAAAAAGCAATGATTTGACGATTGCGGGGAATTATCGCACTCTCAAT
>CABUCP010000374.1 GCA_902490055.1 uncultured Klebsiella sp.
TATCCATTTTTTTAACAGGGTTGATCTTTTGCGATGAACGGCGTACCTTTATTGTTATGTTATAACATATATATTGAGGTTCGCTATGAAAGCCAATATTCATCCGCACTACCGCACCGTCGTTTTTCACGATACGAGCGTGAACGAGTACTTCAAAGTGGGCTCCACGATTAAAACCGAGCGCGAGATTGAACTGGATGGCGTGACTTATCCCTATGTCACTCTCGATGTTTCGTCGAAATCGCATCCCTATTACACCGGGAAGCAGAAAACTCACGCAACCGAAGGCAGCGCCGCACGTTTCCGCCAGCGCTTCGGTGGTTTTATTGATGCTAAAAGGAGCTAAAAATGCAGGTACTGAACTCATTGCGTAGCGCTAAACAGCGCCACCCGGATTGCCAGATAGTGAAACGCAAAGGGCGGCTGTACGTTATCTGCAAAAGCAATCCGCGTTTTAAAGCGGTGCAGGGACGTAAAAAACGGCGTTAACCCAGAGGATTGCGCAAACTCTCCAGCGTGCGATATTGCTGGCCGTCAGCATCAAAGTTGCTGGCGGCCAGCCACTGGCGCATCGCGCTATCAATCTGCGGCCACTCGCTATCGATAATCGAAAACCAGTCGGTATCGCGATTGCGGCCCTTTATCACCAGCGCTTGTCGAAAGCGCCCCTCAAACTGAAAGCCCAGGCGCTGCGCCGCGCGCCGCGAAGGTTCATTCAAACTGTTGCATTTCCACTCATAGCGGCGGTAGCCGAGCGTCTCAAAGACATAACGCATTAGCAGCCAATGGGCCTCGGTAGCCATTGCTTTACGGCTCAACAGCGGCGAAAAGTGAACGTGACCGACTTCGACAACGCCGTTTTTGGCGTCAATACGCATAAGCGCTAACGAACCGACCGGCAGCCCGCTTTGTTTATCAATCACCGCGAAGTGCAGCGGATCGCTCAGATCGCTGATGCTGGCAATCCAGGCGCTGAACTCGGCAACGTTGTTTTCCGGTTCACGCATAAGCCAGGTCCAGGCGCGGGTATCCGCCGCCTGCCGATAGGCGCTAAATAACGCCTCCGCGTGGTGAACGGTAAGCGGTTCGAGGCGGCACAGGCGTCCCTGCAGCGTCTGGCGCTGCGGCCACGGGCACGGCTGCCAGTCGGGTAGGGCATCGCCAACCGGTTGATCGAAGTGATTGTATTGCGTCATGGGTCGTTCCTTTTCTCGGTGAGTGCCCTGAGATTAAATGCCAACTGGTTCCATAAAAAGGGCCATAAGGGTATCTTTTCATGGTGCCACGAGGAGCGATGATGAATATTCCGGACGATGCCTTTTTTGCCCTGCTTGCGCGCGGGATACAGCAGCGGGGCGAGGCGACGCTACAACGCACTCTGTACAAGGTGCTACGCGGCGCTATCCTGCAGGGCGAGCTACTCAGCCATAGCCGTTTGCCGGGCGCGCGCGTCATTGCGCAGCGGGCTGGCGTATCGCGTAATACCGTTAATATCGCGCTGGAACAGCTGGCTATTGAGGGCTACTTAATCCGCAATCGGCAGGGAACGCATGTTGCGGCGTTGAACATGCAGAAAGAGAGCGAGCCGATACCGCCAACGTTTGTTCTGCCTGAGCGCTTGCGTGCGCTGCCGCTGCCGGGGAGGCGGGATTCCCCCGCGCTGTTGTTAACCACCGGCATGCCCGCCGTGAACTACTTCCCGCTGGCTATCTGGCGTCGCCTGCTTGACCGGGTGCTGCGCGAGGACGGCAGCGCGATCCTCGGATATGGCGAGGCCGCCGGCGAACCGGCGCTGCGCGAGGCGATTGCGCGCCATCTGACGCTATCTCGCGGCATTCGCTGCACGGCGCGGCAAATCGTGATAACTGAAGGCGCGCTGGAGGGGGTTAACCTGTGTACGCATCTGCTGAGCGAAGCAGGGGATAGCGCCTGGGTTGAAGAGCCCGGGTATTTCGGCGCCAAAAGCGTGTTTATTAAGGCCGGGCTGCAGATGAAGGGAATGTCCGTTGATGGCGATGGAATGCGGCTCGATCCCGCCGCTGGGGCGCCGCCGCGGCTTATCTTTACTTCTCCTTCGCACCAATACCCGAGCGGGGCGGTGATGAGCGCCGGACGCCGCCTGGCGTTGCTGGAGTATGCCCGCCAGCATAATGCGTGGATTGTGGAAGATGATTATGACAGCGAGTTTCGCTACAGCGGCGAACCCATTCAGGCGATGCTCGGCATGATCCCGCAGGCGCCGGTGGTGTATCTTGGCACCTTCAGCAAAACGTTATTTCCGTCACTCAGAATCGGCTTTGCGGTGATGCCGCCGGCGCTGGCGGAGGCGGCGCAGGACGTTATCGGCGCGCTGCTGCGCGGCGGCCACCGTCTGGAACAACGCGCGCTGGCGCTGTTTATTGAAGAGGGCCATTATGCGCGCCATCTGGCATCGATGCGCCGGTTATATCGCCGACGCCAGCAGCAGTTACGCGAGGCCGTCGAAACGGAATTCACTTTGGCGAATGAGATTTGGGGCGGAGAGGGCGGATTGCATTTAACGGTCGCTATAAATGGTATTGATGATGTGCGAATTGTCGAACAGGCGCGCCAGTATCAGATGGCGCCAGCGGCATTAAGCCGCTTTTATCTTAATCAGCAGACGGCCCGCAGCGGGCTTGTTTTGGGTTATGGCAATACGTCCGCGGCGCAGTTTGCCCCGGCGCTGCGGACGTTGAATCGGCTGATCAGGCGGCAGTCACGCGGGTAAGGGTGAAAACGTCGTAAAAAGAGAGTTCGCCTTTGGTGGCGATCATTTTCTGCAGCTGGGTTTTCTGTTCATGGGCGACTTGCGGTGACTGCAGGATTCCGTCAATGAGCTGCGTGGGGACGAAGCGGGTGTTATACCATTCGCCGTTATAGCAGACGCGAAAATCGAGCACGTCGATATCTTCATAGCGGTAGCGTGGGTAGACGTCGAAAAAGAAGAAACCGTTTAACAGGACAAACAGGACCACCAGCAGCCACACCGAATCTACCAGCGTCTCGGAGCGCAGCATGACGATGAGCGTGGCCAGAAAGGCGGCGTACATGGCCACGAATAGCCATGGATGGTTGCGAATAAAACTGATACTAAAACGCGGGCGATTATCGCGTTTCTCTTTTGCATTCAGTTCATCGATGGTATTGGTCAGCAGGCGCTGTATTTCTGTCATTGTTATCCCCGAATTCTTCGTAGAGCCTGGTAGGTCAGGCTCTACGGCTCAGTCTGACGACTATTTTATGCCGCCGGGAACTGGTGGGAAAGTAACAGATCAGTTACGGAAAAGCATAACAGTTACTATTTTTCGGTTACTAACATCTTAATGATTTGTGCGGGATTACCGCCGACGACCGCATTGGCCGGGACATCTTTTACCACTATGGCGCCGGATGCAATAACCGCATTGTCGCCAATAGTCACTCCTGGATTAATGACCGCACGGCCGCCAATCCACACATTATGGCCAATCACCACCGGTTTTCCGTACTCGACGCCGCTGTTGCGCTCTATTGGATCCAGCGGGTGAGTCGCCGTATAGATGTGAACGCCGGGCGCCAGCATGCAGTTATCGCCAATGCGAATTGGGCAGACGTCGAGCATCACGCAGTCAAAGTTAGCGTAAAAGTTCGCCCCCAGGCTGATGTTAAAACCGTAGTCACAGCGGAAAGTGGGTTCGATATAGGCGTCGGTGGCTTTGCCAAACAGTTGTGACAGCAGCGTAGCGCGTAAATCGCGTTCATCAGGAGCAGAGTGGTTGTAACGGTGCAGTACCTGCCTGGCATGCAGGCGGTCTGCTTTTAGCGTTGTATCTCCAGCCAGATAGGGCTCGCCGGCGATCATTTTCCTTTTTTCTTCGCTCATGGTCTTCTCCTGGTTAAAGAAGAGACAGTATAAAGCGAAACCGGTTTCTTCTGCAGCAATA
>CABUCP010000375.1 GCA_902490055.1 uncultured Klebsiella sp.
TGCAAATATACGGGCTTAGTCATCTGCCGCTCTCCGTCATTTTAGGGGCGGGTAAATTAACAGAAGCGCTAGCATGTGGCAGACCGGGCGGACGGCACGATACAGCTATCGGCCATTCGGCCTGGCAGGATGAGTCATTCCGCTGGCGAGAACTTTGCCGTACAGGATCCTTCTCCTGTAGTATTTAGGCAGGAAAATATCCCAACCCATTACCGGTGATTGTTAATGTTCGTCCAGTTTTACCTTCTGCTGTTCGTCTGCTTCCTGGTGATGACCATGCTGGTCGGTCTGGTGTATAAATTTACCGCCGAGCGCGCCGGACGCCAGTCGCTGGACGATTTGATGAAAAGCTCGCTATATCTGATGCGCAGCGAACTGCGCGAGATCCCGCCACGCGACTGGAGCAGCACGCTGAAAGAATTGGATCTCAACCTCTCCTTCGATTTGCATATCGAACCCATGAGCAAATTCAAGCTGTCGGAAAGCTCAATGCAGCACCTGCGCGCCGGCGATATCGTCGCGCTGGACGATCAGTACACCTTTATTCAACGCATTCCGCGCAGCCACTACGTACTATCGGTGGGCCCGGTCCCCTATCTCTACTTCCTGCATGAAATGCGCCTGCTGGACATCGCATTAATGGCGTTTATCGCCATCTCTCTCGCCTTCCCGGTGTTTATCTGGATGCGCCCGCACTGGCAGGATATGTTGCGTATCGAAACCGCCGCCCAGCGCTTTGGCGAAGGCCATTTAAGCGAACGCATTCATTTCGATAGCATGTCGAGCTTTGCGCGACTCGGCGTCGCCTTTAACCAGATGGCCGATAACATCAACGCGCTGATTGCCAGTAAAAAACAGCTCATCGACGGCATCGCCCATGAGCTGCGCACGCCGCTGGTTCGCCTGCGCTATCGCCTGGAGATGAGCGAAAATCTGACCGAGGCCGAATCGCTGGCGCTCAACCGCGACATTGGGCAATTAGAAGCGCTCATTGAAGAGCTGTTGACCTACGCGCGTCTCGATCGCCCACAGAACGAACTGCACCTCACTACCCCAGATTTCCCGGCGTGGATCGGCGCCCACGTCGAAGATATTCAACTGGTCAATCCTCAGCGTGAGGTGGTACTGCAACAGCTCACCGCCGGCGACTACGGCGCGCTGGATATGCGCTTAATGGAACGCGTACTGGACAACCTCGTCAATAATGCGCTGCGCTACAGTCATCAGCATATTCAGGTTAGCCTGACGCGGGAAGGTTCGCGGGCGACGCTGCGGGTTGAAGATGACGGCCCGGGCATTGCCGCAGAGGAGCGCGAGCGGGTGTTCGAACCGTTTGTGCGCCTTGACCCCAGCCGCGATCGCGCCACCGGCGGCTGCGGCCTGGGGTTAGCTATCGTGCACAGCATTGCCCAGGCAATGGCGGGCGACGTTCGCTGCGACGAAAGCCCGCTCGGCGGCGCGGCATTCAGCTTCAGCTGGCCTATCTATCACCAGCTTCCCCAATTGACTTCTGCTTAGCCCTACTTGCGCAGGCGTCACGGCCTGCGTATAGTTTATATTCAAATAGTATGTTGTAACTAAGGTGGAAATAATGGCCAGCTACGACCTCGTTGAACGCTTAAACGACACCTTTCGCCAGCTCGAATGCGAACTACACGCCTTGAAAGCGGCGCTCAGCGGCTGCCGCCTGCTGGCAGCCCGGGTATTCGAACTGCCCGCCGTCAGCAAAGAGGCGGAACACGCGCCGCTGGATACCATTCAGGTGGTCCAGCACGTTGGACAAAGCGCGCTGGAGATGGCGCTCAAGCATTACAGCCATCTGTTTATTCAGCAGCAATCGGAAAACCGCAGCAGCAAGGCGGCGGTACGCCTGCCCGGAGCGATTTGTCTGGCGGTCGATGCGCAGCAACAGGCCGAGCTGCTGGATAAAATCAGCGCCATCAACGCGCTGAAAGCGGCATTTGAGAAAATTGTGACCATCGATTCCGGGTTGCCCGCCGCCGCGCGCTTCGAGTGGGTACATCGTCACCTGCCCGGGCTTATCACCCTCAGCGCCTACCGTACGCTAACGCCGCTGCTCGACCCCAGCACCATCCGCTTCGGCTGGGCCAATAAGCATGTGATTAAAAATCTCACCCGCGATGAAGTATTAATGCAGCTGGAGAAGAGTCTGCAATCGCCGCGCGCGGTGCCGCCGTGGACCCGCGAGCAGTGGCAAAGTAAGCTGGAACGGGAATTTCAGGATATTGCCGCCCTGCCGCAGCGGGCAAAGTTGAAAATAAAACGCCCGGTCAAGGTACAGCCGATTGCCCGGGTATGGTATGCCGGCGAGCAAAAGCAGGTCCAGTACGCCTGCCCTGGCCCGCTGATTGCGCTGATCTCCGGCACGCACGGGGTGAGCGTACCGGATCTCGGCGAACTGTTGAATTACGATGCCGATAACGTGCAGTATCGCCACAAACCGCAGGCGCAGTCGTTAAGATTACTGATCCCGCGCCTGCATTTGTGGTTAGCTAGCGAGTAGTCAGGCTTCCCACCATTTCCTGCGGGCGCACCCAGCTGTCGAATTCGGCTTCCGTCAGGTAGCCGAGCGCCAGCGCCGAGGCTTTCAGCGTTAGCCCCTCGTGGTGCGCTTTTTTGGCGATTTCCGCCGCTTTATCGTAACCGATATGGGTATTGAGCGCGGTGACCAGCATCAGTGATTCATTCAACAGTTGATTGATCCGCTGACGGTTCGGCTCAATGCCTACCGCGCAGTGCTCGTTAAAGCTCGCCATGCCGTCCGCCAGCAGACGGACCGACTGCAGGAAATTATGGATGACCATTGGCCGATAGACGTTAAGCTCAAAGTTACCTGACGCGCCGCCGATATTCACCGCCACGTCGTTACCCATCACCTGGCAGCACAGCATGGTCAACGCTTCGCACTGGGTCGGATTCACCTTACCAGGCATAATCGAAGAACCCGGTTCGTTCTCAGGAATGGCGATTTCACCAATGCCGCAGCGCGGCCCGGAGGCCAGCCAGCGCACATCGTTAGCAATTTTCATCAGCGAGGCCGCCAACCCTTTCAGCGCGCCGTGAGCATGGACCAGCGCATCGACGGTGGCCAGCGCTTCGAATTTGTTCGGCGCGGTAACAAACGGCTGCCCGCTCAGCGACGCCAGTTCCGCCGCCACGCGTACGGCATACTGCGGATGGGTATTCAGGCCGGTGCCGACCGCGGTCCCCCCCAGCGCCAGCTCGGCGAGATGCGGTAGGCTATGTTCAATATGCCGCAGATTGTGCTCCAGCATCGCAACCCAGCCGGAGATCTCCTGCCCCAGGGTCAGCGGGGTGGCATCCTGCAAATGGGTACGGCCAATTTTAACGATATCGCTAAAAGCCTGTGATTTTTCCTGCAGGGTGGTTTTCAGGACCTGCAGTTGCGGGATCAGCTTTTCGCGCAGCGCGATCAGTGCCGCAACGTGCATGGCGGTAGGAAACACGTCATTCGAACTCTGGCTTTTGTTAACGTCGTCATTAGGATGGATTTTGCGATCCATGCCGCGAACGCCGCCTAGCAATTCGCTGCCGCGGTTGGCCAGCACCTCGTTCATATTCATGTTGCTTTGGGTGCCGGAGCCGGTTTGCCAGATTGCCAGCGGGAACTCCTGCGCATGCTTACCGGTCAGGACTTCATCCGCGGCGGCGATGATGGCGCCCGCTTTGTCCGCCGCCAGCAGCCCCAGGTCCTGATTGACCTTCGCCGCCGCGCGTTTAGTCAGCGCCAGCGCATAAATCAGCTCGCCCGGCATTTTCTCCGTCGAGATGCGGAAATGTTCCAGCGAGCGCTGGGTCTGTGCGCCCCAGAGTTTATCGGCCGGGACATCGATGGCGCCCATTGAATCTTTTTCACTGCGATGCATCGTCATTACTATCTCCTTGAATACAAAGTACGTAAT
>CABUCP010000376.1 GCA_902490055.1 uncultured Klebsiella sp.
GACGGTAAAGCGTCGACCCGAGATATTTTCCAGCAAATCTGCAACGACGATTTCTCCAGTATCAACAAACTGCAGCTACCGTCCTTTATGGCGCTATATCGTGCGATAAGAGAAACGCGGGCCTTTTCGCCCAGCGACGCCTGTTCAACGGCGATTGACCGGCTGCATCAGTTGCGTAACGATTTTATGCACTATCACCCGGTGGGCTGGAGTCTGCAGGTTGATGGTTTACCGGAATGGATTTTGGCGAGCAGCGAACTAATGGATCACTTCCTGGCAAGTGGTGAAGCCGTGCGCTGGTACGATGAACGCGATGAAATGGCATTCAGAGAGCGGTACGCTGAATTTCAAGACCGACTACATGGCGTGATGTCGGTCTATTCCTGACGCGGATTAATTATCCCAGGCGTGTGGGGCGAACAGATAGCCTTTATTGCGCACCGTCTTGATGCGATAGGGCTCCGTGGCGCTGTCGAGCAGCTTTTTGCGTAAACGCGAAATGGCGACGTCGACGCTGCGGTCCATGCCGTCGTAGCTGACGCCGCGCAGATTTTTCAGCAATGCATCGCGATCCATAATTTGCCCGGCATGGGTCGCCAGCTCCCACAGTAGGTCGAAATCGGCGGTGGATAGCGCGACGTTATCGCCGCCGAGCAGCACCTGGCGATTGACCGGATCGATGGATAGCGAACCGAAAGCGATTGTCTTATGCGGCGTCAGGGCAGAAGGCGCGGGAGCTGTCGGTGATGAGACATGCTGGCGCAGATGCAATCGCAGACGGGCCAACAGCACCGCCGGCGGCGTGGTTTTGAGAATGTAATCACTGGCGCCCATTTCCAGCGACAGAATATGGTTCATGTCGCTATCAAGTGACGTCAGCAACACTATCGGACCCTGCCACTGGCCGCGCAGGTCGCGGCACAGCGTCATACCGTCTTTGCCGGGCAGCATGATATCCAGCAGCACCAAATCGGGCTGTTCACGAGCAATAACCTCTTCGGCCCGGTCTCCACGCGGCTCAACGACCACGTCCATATCATGCTTGCCCAGATAGGCGGCGATCAGCGCGCCAACCTCGGGCTCATCCTCAACAAAAACGATCTTATTCATATCTTACGCGTATAGATAAAAAAGCCGCCATCAAATTGCCTGCCATTAATCTTTCATAAACAATTGTTCTTCCGTTATGCTGGGCAGAATTGTTGTTCAAATGTTAAGGCATAAAATGGGGCTGTTGATTAAAGCGCTGCTGGGAGCGCTGGTAGTGGTGCTGATTGGCGTACTGTCGAAAACCAAAAATTACTATATTGCCGGTTTAATCCCGCTGTTTCCGACCTTTGCATTAATTGCCCACTATATCGTCGCCAGCGAGCGCGGTATTGAAGCGCTGCGTACCACCATCGTGTTCGGCATGTGGTCGATAATCCCGTATTTCATCTATCTGCTGTCGTTATGGTATTTCACCGGCGTGATGCGCCTGCCGTATGCGCTGGCAGGCGCGGTGATCTGCTGGAGTCTGTGTGCGTGGTTACTGATCCTCGGCTGGAGCCGTTTCCACTAGCGCAGCGGACGGCCGCCATCGACGGCGAACGAGCGGCCGGTAACGTAACGGCTGGTGAACAGATAGTCGATGAGGTCGATAATCTCTTTTTCACCGGGGGCGATTTTCATCAGCGATTTATCTAATGCCTGTTTGCGGTACTCGGCATCATCGCTGTCGTTAAACATGATCAGCGATGGGGCGATGGCATTAACCTTCACCTCCGGCGCCAGCTTACGGGCGAATGAGCGGGTCATGTTATCCAGCGCCGCTTTACTGGCGGCATAGGCGATATGCTTATCGCTGCCGCGTTCGACCACGTAATCGGTGATATGAATAATATCGCTTGCCGCGTGGCCAAAACCGCGTAGCAGGTCTTCCAGAGCATGGTTGAGCAAATAGGGGGCATGGACGTGAATTTGCATCATGCGCGAGATAACCGTCGATAACGATACGCCCGGCTTTTCCGCCATCCAGTCGCTGGCGTTATGAATAATCCCGCGCAGGCCGCTGGTGTGCGCTTTGACCGCTTCCGCGAAGGTTAGAATACCGTCATCGTTGCTGAAGTCGGCCTGCAGACACACCGCGCCGGCTTCGCGCAGCACGTCAATCGAGGGATAGTGGTGACGGAAGCTGACGATAACCGGCTGCTGCTGGAGTAAAAAATGGTGCGCCAGGGCGAGACCGATACGGCGGCCGCCACCGGTGATCAGAACCGGGCGAGGCTGTGGTTCAGCCATGGGTATCTCCTTTCAAGTTCAGCGGTGGGGCAACCGCTTACCCCACCAGCATCCACGTTGCCGGAACGGCGGCAACCAGCAAAAATCCAATTAATGCCATTTCACGGCGTTTGAGCGTGCGATCGTGCTGGTGAGTACGGCGGGCGTACAGGAAAACCAGAAGACCCGGAGCGTAAAGTACCACCGACAATAATAAATGCACAGGACCGGACGCGTACAATAACCATAAGCCATAAATGCACGCGCCGACACCCACGGCTTTATGCACAGGACGCACCGCAATCTTAAGCAGGAAAGCGCCGACGAGGAAATAGGGCACCAGAATCATTTCGGAAGCGATGGTCAACAAGGTGCCGTAATCCGAACCCGTAAGCCAAATCAACACCAGGCAGATTTGTACGCTAATGTTAGTCAACCACAGCGAGGACGATGGCGCGTTATTCTTGTTGGTTTTGGCGAACAGGCGTGGAAACGCTTTGTGGGTTGCGGCCAGATAGGGCACTTCGGCGGCCATAATGGTCCAGCTTAGATACGCGCCGCATACCGAGACAATTAACCCTGCGGCAATGACCACTTCGCCCCACGAGCCCATCATTTTGACCATCAGTCCGGCCATCGACGGATTACGCATTTCCGCCAGCTCAGGACGGGCGACGACGCCCAGCGACAGAAGTGTGACCAGCAGATATACCGCCAGCGCCGAAACCACCGCCAGAAGCGTCGCGCGGCCGACATCGCGCTTGTGGCGCGCGCGCGCGGAGACCACCACCGCGCCTTCCACGCCGATAAATACCCACAGGGTGATCAGCATGGTATTTTTAACCTGCTCCCACACCGGTACGCCGAGGGCGACGCCGCTGAAATCAAGACGGAAGGTATCGAGACTAAACGCCATGGCCGCCAGCGCGACAAAGGCGCCTAATGGCAGCAGCTTGGCGAGCGTCGCCACCAGGTTTATTCCCGCAGCGGTCTGTACGCCGCGCAGGACGAGAAAATGGACCACCCACAGCAGCACCGAAGCGCCGGCGATCGACTGCCAGGTATTACCGTCGCCAAAAATACGCGAGTCAGGCGTGTCGGTGAAGAAGCTCAGGGCGGAAAAGACGATAACCAGGTACGAGACGTTGGCGATTACCGCGCACAGCCAGTAGCCCCAGGCGGAGCAGAATCCAATCAGCTCGCCAAAACCTTCGCGGGCATAGGTAAAAATACCGCCGTCCAGCTCCGGGCGGATACGGGTCAGCAGCAGCATGGCGAAGGCGAGGAATAATATTCCGACGCCGGTGATGGCCCAGCCGATAAGCAGAGCCGATGGGCTGGCGACGGCAGCCATGTTTTGCGGCAAACTGAAAACGCCCGCGCCCAGCATTGAGCTGAGTACCAGTGCGGTCAAGGCGCTAAGGCCCAGTTTTTTTTCCATTGTATTCCCGAGGTGACAGCAGTGAATCAAGAATATTTATTTCGCGAAATCGCATAAAAATGGAGGATTGCGCTAAGGCGCGGGATTTTACGGAGTGTCTTGTGCGCATGCAATGGCGGCGGGCGAAAAAAAACAAAAAGGCGACATGCCGTCGCCTTTTTAAGCAGTACGATTCGATTATTTATACAGGTCGGCGCTGATGGTGATGTTACCGCCACGTTCCTGCCACTGGCGGGTAATGTGG
>CABUCP010000377.1 GCA_902490055.1 uncultured Klebsiella sp.
ACTTTACGGATTAAAGGTCACAATACGGTGAATAATAAGACAAATTTAACGAAAGAAGTGGCATGGGCCAGCCAGAACATGCCGCGTACCCTGCGTCAGGTGGCGGCGCTTCCCGACCTCAGCGAGGTGCGCCTGGCCTGCTGTATGCATCTCGATATGAAAATGATCCCGCTGGTGCAGGGGATCCTTGAGAAAGGGGCGAAAGTCTTTTTGACGACCTGCAACCCAACCACCGTGCAGGATGAGGTTGTCTCCTGGCTGGTAGAGCGCGGCGCGGAAGCCTGCGCCTGGCGTAATATGAGCGACGCCGACTGGCAACAATCATGGGAAAAAGCCATCGCCTGGGGGCCAACTCACCTTTGCGAAATGGGCGCGGATATCACCACCCTGCTCCATCAGCGCGGCGAATTCGGCAACATCGTCGCTGGGTTGGAAGCCACTGGCTCCGGCGTCAATCGACTCGGGGACATTCGCCCCGGCTACCCGATCTTCAACTGGGACGACCTACCGGTTAAAGAAGGGCTGCACAATCGCCATATGGTCGGTCTGACCGCCTGGCATACCTTCTTCCAGACGACCCACCTCACTCTGCATGAGAAAAAAGTGCTGGTCATTGGCTACGGCCTGGTAGGGCAAGGCGTCGCCGCGGCGGCGAAAGCTTTCGGCGGCCAGGTCATGGTGGCGGAAATAGATCCGGCGCGCCGTTTACAGGCTGCTTATGACGGCTGGCACGTGGTCGATTTACAGGACGCGATTGCTTACGCTGATGTCGTTGCCACCGCCACCGGCGGTAAGAAGGTGGTCAACAACCAGGCACTGGATCGCGCTAAAGATGGCGTATTTATTCTAAACGTCGGCCACGTAGCGGAAGAGATTGACTGCGGGCATCTGCGCCAGTTCCCGCACGAAGAGGTGATGCCGTATATCAATGCTTATCAGATGCCGGGGAAAATCGTCTATCTGATGGCCGATGGCTCCATGCTCAACCTCACCGCCGGCTTTGGCGATAGCCTGAACGCGTTTGATGTCACCCTTGCGGTGATGGCCAGCGGCATTCGCCATATTGTCACCGAGGGTATGCAGGCAAAAGCAGATGTTTATCTGCTGCCGCAAAGCGTGTGGCAACAGGCGCTGTAGCTACATTAGCGGGGCGCGAAGCGGCGCCCCGCTCTACCGTTAACGCGTTTCCGGCAGCACGATATTGCTTTCCGTCAGCGTCCCCATTTCGTTGAACATCGCGCCCGCCGCTTCAACTAAATGCATCGCCAGCGCCGCGCCGCTGCCCTCGCCTAAGCGCATCCCCATGTCCAGATAAGGTTCCAACTGCAGGTGCTCCAGCGCAATACGCGCTCCTTTCTCCGCCGACAGATGTGATGGGATCAGGTATGGATGCAAGCGTGGCGCGATCCGCCAGGCCGCCAGCGCCGAGGCGTAGGACAAGAAGCCATCGAGTATTACCGGTAATCCACAGGATGCGGCGCCCAACATCACGCCCGTCATTCCGAGCAAATCAAAACCGCCCACTTTTGCCAGCACCTCAAGACCATCATCAGCAGACGGCTGATTATGGGCTATCGCCCGGCGTACCACCTCCGCCTTGTGCGCCAGCTGCGATACGGGCAGGTTCGCGCCGATGCCCACGACCTCGCCGGCGTCACGGCCGGTGAGGACGCTGACCACTGACGCAGCGGGTGTCGTATTCGCCATCCCCAGCTCGCCCACGCCGAACAAACGCACGCCCTGCGCGGCAAGCCCGCGGGTGTAGCGCATGCTCGCCAGCAGCAGCGTTTCTGCCTGCTCCCGGCTCATTGCCGCGCTGCGGGCAATATTGCCGCTACCGCGCGCTACTTTCATATTGACCAGCCCGGGAATTGGTTCAGCATCGATGCCGATATCGACCACCTGCACGTCCGCTCCCGCCTGCGCGGCCAGGACGCAAACGCCGGTATTATGACGGGTCATATTAGTTGCCTGAATCGCGGTAACCACCTGCGGCGAGACCGTGACCCCTTCATGCCAGACGCCGTGGTCGGCGCACATCACCACGAGAGTTTTACGCGGGAAGCGTAGCTCACCCTGTAGCCCCGGCATCCCGGCCAGCTGTATCGCCAACGATTCCAGACGCCCCAGGCTACCGGGCGGTTTTAATAAGCCGTCAATATGTTCCCGCGCCCGCGCCATTGCGGCATCGTCAGGGGACGGGATCGCATCCAGCCATTCAGTTAATGTATTCATGTGCTTCCTGTCGGCGCGGTACGTGCTCTAGAGCAGCGCCAGTAAAAAGATAACTTCGCCTAGTTCGATCGCCGCCCCGAGAGTATCCCCGGTTTGCCCGCCCAGCGTCCGCTTCAGCGCCTGGCCCAGCGCCCATACCACCAGCAGCGTAATTACCGCCGCCAGCAGGCCATGTAACCCCAGCAGCAGCGTCGCCAACGCCAGCGATAGCGACAGGGTGATCGCGCTCTGACGGAGGTTTACCTTACCGATAAATACGTTACCCAACCCCTGTTCGCGCGCATAGCGCTGTCGGTACATCAGCAGCACCGACATCCCGCGCGCCACGGCGCAGGCGGCGGCCAACGCCGCCAACATTGAGGTGCCGCGTAGCGCCAGTTCGCTAATCACCAGCACCTTCGCCACCAGCACAAAGACCAGCGCCAGGCCGCCGTGGGTTCCCAGCCGACTGTCGCGCATAATCTCCAGCATCCGCTCGCGACGGCGGGCGGAGAAGATGCCATCACAGGTATCGGCCAGGCCATCAAGATGAAAACCGCCGGTCAGCAGCGCCAGCGCCAATACGGCAAACAGAGCCGCCAGCGGCAGGCCGCACCAGGCGTGCAGCGCCAGCATCACCAAACCGGCGATGGCCCCCAGCAGCAGCCCCACCAGCGGAAAAGTGACTATTCCGCGCTCATACTCATCAATTTCCAGCCCCTGCGACCAGCGGGCCGGAACCGGTAGACGGCTCATAAACGATAGCGCGGCAAAGAACGATTTAATCATTTGATTTTGACTCCTATCCCTGAAACCACCAGCCAGACCTCATCGGCCACGGCCGCCAACATCTGATTCACACGTCCGGCAATATCACGAAAATGGCGCGCCAGACGGTTATCCGGCACGATCCCCAGTCCGACCTCGTTGGTGACCAGCAGCACCGGTGACGGGCATGCGCGGCAGGCGGTAATCAGCGCGGCGATCTCTTGTGTAACCGCCTGCTCCAGCGCGGCGTAATCCCAGTAATCAGGATCCGCATCACCACCTTCAGCAAACAGAATGTTAGTGACCAGCGTAGTGACGCACTCGAGCAAAATGGCTTCATCGGGTGCATTATCAGGAGTAATGAGCGGCGTTAAGTCGCGGCAGCGTTCTGCGGTGCGCCAGTGCGCCGGGCGGCTATGACGGTGGTGTTGAATGCGGGCGGCCATTTCATCATCAAGAACGGGGGAAGTGGCGATATAAAGAACCGATGCATAGGATTTGAGTAGCGCTTCGGCGTGACGGCTTTTACCGCTGCGCGCTCCGCCGGTAATCAGTATCATCGCGGCGGCTCCTGGAGCTGGGACTGCATGTGATAAACCTTTCCGGTATCAATAAGTTCACGGCGGCAGTATAGCAAACTGTCGGCTTAAAGAGCGATGCTTATGCGAAGGTTTTTACGGCGGGAAGAGAGAGCTTTCCGGCGACGAGGAGCGCCGCCGGAGCAGGAGAGCGGCTTATTCGCCGACTTTCGCTTCGCCCATTACTTTGAGCTTTTTGGAGATGTCGCGACGCTCTTTCGACAGCTCGGCGTTTTTGATGATGTAGTCATCAACGCGGTCTTCGTAGTCGGTCTTCATGCTGGCGATGATGCCCTGAATAGCTTCAACGCTCATCCCCGGCTTGATGTAGTCGCTGAGGTTGTCCAGCAACAGGACGCGCTTCTGGTTATCACGG
>CABUCP010000378.1 GCA_902490055.1 uncultured Klebsiella sp.
AAGCTCATTAACTCAGTGCAAAACTATGCCTGGGGAAGTCACACCGCGTTAACGGATCTTTACGGAATCGCCAACCCGGACAACCTGCCAATGGCAGAGCTGTGGATGGGCGCCCATCCGAAAAGCAGCTCGCGAATCCTCAACGCCGAAGGCCAGCCGCAGTCGCTGCGTGAAGTTATCGACGCCAATAAAAGCGCCCTGCTCGGCGCCAAAGTGGCGGAACGTTTTGGCGAACTCCCGTTCCTGTTCAAAGTCCTCTGCGCCGCCCAGCCGCTCTCCATTCAGGTTCATCCAAACAAGCGCGCCTCGGAAATTGGCTTTGCCAAAGAGAACGCCGCCGGTATCCCGCTGGATGCCGCCGAACGCAACTATAAAGATCCTAACCACAAACCGGAACTGGTGTTTGCGCTAACGCCGTTCCTCGCGATGAACGCCTTCCGCGAGTTCGCGGAGATATCTGCCCTGTTGCAGCCTGTCGCCAGCGCCCACCCGGCAATTGGTGAATTCCTCCAGCAGCCTAACGGCGAGCGTTTAAGCCAGCTGTTCGCAAGCCTGTTGAATATGAAGGGCGAAGAGAAAGCGCAGGCGCTCCGCGTGCTGCAATCCGCTCTTGACCACGAACAGGGCGAACCCTGGCAGACCATCCGCCTGATCGCCGAGTTTTATCCGGACGACAGCGGCCTGTTCTCCCCACTGTTGCTGAATGTGGTGAAGCTCAACCCGGGCGAAGCGATGTTCCTGTTCGCCGAAACTCCGCACGCCTACCTGCAGGGCGTGGCGCTGGAAGTGATGGCGAACTCGGATAACGTACTGCGCGCCGGCCTGACGCCAAAATATATCGATATCCCGGAGCTGGTAGCGAACGTTAAATTCGTGGCGAAACCCGCTGCGGAGCTGCTAACCCAGCCAGAGCAACACGGCGCCGAACTGGACTTCCCAATCCCGGTCGATGATTTCGCCTTCTCGCTGCACGACCTGTCGGCTAGCGAATCAGCGATCGCGCAAGAAAGCGCGGCGATTCTGTTCTGCGTGGAAGGCGAAGCGACGCTGCGTAAAGGCGAGCACAGCCTGACTCTGCTGCCGGGTGAATCCGCCTTTATCGGCTGTAATGAGTCCCCGGTGCAAGTCAGCGGCCGTGGTCGTCTGGCGCGCGTATTCAATAAGCTTAAGTAAGTTACTGAAGTTTTAATCCGCAGTTGCTAGACTTCCCCCATCATGACAACACCACCAGGCGGCTTGTCCCGCCTGGTTTCATTTATGGATAAATGCTATGAAAAAAACGTTGGTCGCTGCAGGTGTGATCGTCGCGCTCGGGGTCGTCTGGACCGGCGGCGCCTGGTTTACCGGCAAACAGCTGGAAAGCCGTATCGCTGAGATGGTACAGCAGGCAAATGCTCAGCTGCAAAGCAGCGCGCCGGAAGCCGGTGTAGAGCTAAGCTATCAGGATTACCAGCGCGGATTATTCAGCAGTCATCTGCAACTGGTAGTGAAACCGCAGGCCGGTAAACAGAACAGCCTGTTGGCCGCTGGCCAGAGCCTGATATTTGACGAAAATGTCGATCACGGCCCCTTCCCGCTGGCCTCGTTGAAATCCTTTAATCTGGCGCCGGCCATGGCCTCGGTCAACACGACGCTGGTCAATAATGATGCCAGCAAGGCGCTGTTTGATATCGCCAAAGGCCAGACGCCGTTTAACATCGACACCCGGATTGCCTACAGCGGCGATACCCAGTCGGCCATCTTCCTCAATCCGCTGGATTACGCCAAAGACAATGAGAAAGTCGTCTTCAGCGGCGGTCAATTCCAGCTGAATGCCGACCGCGATGGTAAAGCCATCAGCCTGAGCGGTGAAGCCGCTAGCGGGCAGATTAACGCGGTTAACGAATACAATCAGAAAGTCCAGTTGACCTTTAACAACCTGAAGGCCGACGGCGCGACCGAGATGACCACCTTTGAAGAGCGGATCGGCAAGCAGAAAATCTCCCTCGATAAACTGTCGATCGGCGTAGAGGGCAAAGAGCTGGCACTGCTGGAAGGCATGAACATCGACGGGCGCTCGACGCTCTCCGATGACGGCAAGCGCATCAATAGCCAGCTGGATTACAATCTCAACAGCCTGAAGCTGCAGAATCAGGATATGGGCCACGGCAAGCTGACGGTCAAGCTGGACAACCTGGATGGCCAGGCGTGGCACCAGTTTAGCCAGCAGTATAACGCTCAGGCGCAGGCGCTGATGGCGAAGCCGGAACTGGCGCAGAATCCAGAACTCTATCAGCAGGCGTTGACGGAGATTTTCTTCAGCTCGCTGCCGATTTTGCTGAAGGGCAATCCGTCGCTGACCATCGCGCCGCTGAGCTGGCAGAACGCCAAAGGCGAAAGCAGTTTAAACCTGTCGGTACTGATGCAGGATCCGGCGCAAACTACCGCGACGCCGCAAACCGTCGCTGATGAACTGGACCGCAGCATTAAATCGCTGGACGGCAAGCTGGTGATCCCGGTGGATATGGCCACCGCATTGATGACCCAGATTGCCGGGCTCGAAGGCTACCAGCCGGAAGATGCGGCCAAGCTTGCCGATCAGCAGGTCAAAGGCCTGGCGGCGATGGGTCAGATGTTCCGTCTGACCACCATGGAGGATAATGCTATCACCTCCAGCCTGCAGTATGCCGACGGGCAGGTAACGCTGAATGGGCAGAAAATGCCGCTGGCGGATTTCGCCGCTATGTTCGGCCTGACCCTGCCGACCGCCGAACCGCAGCCGTAATAGAACCCTACCGGGGTACCGATTCTGTAACCCGGGCAAGGCATAAGCCGCAGCCCGGGAATCACTTTCATCGCGGCCCCTATTTTCTGGTGACTAATCGCGGCGGCATAATCTGATTACGCGCGCCGCCCTGTCCCGTTTCCAGACGGCGTAAAATACACTCCGCGAGGCTGTTTCCCATCTCACGCGCGGGGGTCGTTACCCAGGTCAAAGGAACATCGTCCAGCGCCGACTCGGGTACTTCCGCAAACGCCGCCAGCGCCACCCGCTGCTCAAAATAGCTCTCTACGCCATCTTCGCCGCTTTGGCGCCCGGCCCGCATCAGGCCAAACCAAGCCCCGGTGGCAATCACGCTGTTATAGCACAGCACCGCGCTGATGGTCGGATTTTGCCGTAGCAGCGCGGCCATCGCTTCCGCCGCCTGCTGCTGGCTTGATTCGCACTCGACGACCCATTCGCTATGGAACGGCAACCCATACTTGAGCAGGGTCGCGCAGTAGCCGCCCACCCGCTCGGCGCGGGTCAGTGATGCGCTTTGCCCGCCAAGCCAGGCGATACGCTGATGGCCGCGGCGTATCAGATGTTCGGTCACCAGCTGCGCCGCCTGCATGTTGTCCGGACGGATCAGATCGATATCGTCCAGATAGCTGGCGCGGGAAGCAAAGACCAGCGGCATCCTAACCTCGGCGGCCCGGTCGCGGAGTTCACCGCCTTTATCGATAGCGCCGGCAATAATCACCCCATCAACGCCCTGCGAAACCAAGGTCTCAAAACGCTGCAGCATTTTCTCGCCGCGGTGACCGCCCTGGGTCAGAAACACCATTTTGCCCTGCGATTCCAGCGCATCGGTCAACCCGGCGGTCAACTCAGCGTAAAACGGTTTCGACAGATCGCTAACGATAAGGCCAATGACCCCGCTCTGGCCGCCGCGCAGCGAAGCCGCCTGGCGGTTGCGCACAAACCCAAGCTGTTCGATAGCCTGATTAACGCGCTCGCCGGTGGCCGATGAAATGCGCCCTTTGCCGCTGAGCACCAGTGAGACCGTGCTGACCGAGACGCCTGCCGCCAGCGCCACATCATTGATGGTTGTCTTTTTTGCGATAGCCATAACAACTGGCCGACTCCCTTTGCCGTTCGATAAAACGTTTTATCAGTGTGTTACCTTTAT
>CABUCP010000379.1 GCA_902490055.1 uncultured Klebsiella sp.
CCCCATTCCTAAATAGGCATTTCTGACCTCCGGGTTGTCCAGCAGTTCTGCACCGCTACCGCTCAGGCGAATTTCGCCGTTCACCAGTACATAAGCGCGATTAGCCAGTTTCAGCGCGTGATGGGCGTTTTGCTCCACCAATAGCAGCGTCATACCCTGCGCGGTCAATTCGCGCAGTACGGTGAAAATCTGCTTCACCACCAGCGGCGCCAGGCCGAGACTCGGTTCATCAAGCAGCAATAGCTTAGGCCTGCTCATCAGCGCGCGGGCGATCGCCAACATTTGCTGTTCACCTCCGGATAGCGTCATAGCCCGCTGCGCGCGGCGCTCCTCCAGCCGCGGAAACAGCTGGAACATCCGCGCTTTATCTTCATTCTGGTGGCGATTGCCGATGGGGATGGTCCCCATCAGCAAGTTTTCCTCCACCGTCATATCGGGGAAGATTCGCCGCCCTTCCGGCGCCTGGGCTATGCCATTGCTGGCGATAAAATGGGTAGACTGACGGCTGATATCCTGTCCACGATAGATAATGCTGCCGTCACTAATCCGCGGCTGACCAAAAATCGACATCAGCAACGTGGATTTTCCGGCGCCATTAGCGCCGATTAACGCCACGGTTTCCCCTTCATGAACGCTGAGCGACACCTTCTTTAGCGCCTGAATCTGGCCGTAAGAAACATCGACCTCACGAAACTCCAGCAGCGGTGGGTTCATCAGACGATCTCCTGTTCATCGGTACCGAGGTATGCGGCGATGACGCTCAGGTTGGACTGGATCTGCGCAGGCGTACCGTGGGCTATCACATCGCCGTGATCGAGGACGATGACATGGTCGGAAATCTCCATCACCATGTTCATATCATGTTCAATCAGTAGTACGCTAATGTTGTGCCGTTCACGCAGAAAACGGATGATCCGGCTCAGAGCGCGGGTTTCAACCGGGTTCAACCCCGCAGCAGGTTCATCGAGGCAGAGGATTTCCGGCCCGGTACACATCGCACGGGCAATCTCCAGACGGCGCTGCTGGCCATAAGAGAGCGTGCCGGCCAGCCGGTTGGCGCAGTCGACCATCTCGACCACTTCCAGCCAGTAAAAAGCGCGTTCCAGGGCGCGGTTTTCCGCTTGCCGATAGCCACGGGTATTGAGGATCCCGGCGATCAGATGGCGGTTAACCTGCATATGCTGAGCCACCATCAGGTTCTCAATCACCGTCATTTCACGAAACAGACGGATATTCTGGAACGTGCGCGCCAGGCCAGCGCGGTTGACCAAATGCGCGCCGCCGAACATTTTGTAGTACATCCTTTGTCCCAGTCTGGCGGGGTGTAAAAGGTCGTCGACATGCAGTTTCTGCCCTAGCACCTGAATCACATCGGTCATGCGCTGATGGGCATGCAGACGGATGGCGCCGCCGCTGGCGCGATAGAATCCGGTGAGACAATTAAACACGGTGGTTTTCCCGGCGCCGTTTGGGCCAATAAGCGCGGTAATTGAACCTCGCTCAACCGCAAGATTGACGTCATTCAGCGCCTTGATGCCGCCGAAATGCATCATCAGGTGCTCAACCTGCAAAATGGCATCACTCATGGCGCGACTCCTTTGCGAATTTCGACACCCGTTCGCCCGCTGCGCACCAGCCCGCGCGGCCGCCAGATCATCATCAGAACCATCAACACGCCGAACAGCAATACGCGGTATTCGTCAAAACCGCGCAGCAGCTCAGGCGTAACCGTCAGGACAAAGGCCGCCAGCACCACGCCCAGCGTCGAGCCCATCCCACCCAGAACCACGATAGCGAGGATCAGCGCTGATTCAAAAAAGGTAAATGAGGTGGGGTTCACGAACCCCTGATAAGTGGCAAAGAACACCCCGGCGATCCCAGCCGTCGACGCGCCGAGCATAAAGGCCGACAGTTTCACCAGCACGTGATTTAGCCCCATCGCGCGGCAGGCGATTTCATCCTCCCGTAGCGCCTCCCAAGCGCGGCCGATCGGCATACGGGTCAGGCGGTGTTTAATCAGCAATACCAGCAGCACGACGATAAAGAGCACCGCATAGATGAAAATAAACTTGAGGTTGGGATTGTAGCTGGTATGCAAAAACTCATGAATCGGCACGCCGCCTTCCTTCGCCCGCCTCGCGAACTCGAGGCCAAATAAGGTGGGCGAAGGGACCGATACGCCGTTTGGTCCGCCGGTAAAGCTGACCCAATTGTTAAGCACCAGGCGGATTATCTCGCCAAAACCTAACGTCACAATCGCCAGGTAATCGCCATGCATCCGCAATACCGGGAACCCCAGCAGCGCGCCGGCCAGCGCCGCCATGATAGCCCCCAGCGGCAGCATCGCCCAGAAACCTAAACCAAGATATTGATAGCCAAGCGCCAGTCCGTATGCGCCGATGGCGTAGAAGGCGACGTAACCGAGATCCAGCAACCCGGCTAGACCGACCACGATGTTTAATCCCAACCCGAGCAACACATAGATGAGCCCGAGGATCGCTACGGTGAGCAGGTATTTGCTGGCAAACAGCGGAAAGGCAATCGCCAGCACAATCAGCAGGGGGATAACCACGCGCAGTCGGCTGCGGTAGCCGGGCGGGCGAACATAGACTCCCTGATCGCCACCTTCAAAGCGCGCGACAAACCGCCTGCCGCTGCGGGTTTGTAACAGCAGGCTGAGTAGCAGGCGCCCCGCCATCACCACCGCCACCAGTACCATCACCCGCTGGGTGGGAGAGCGTAAAACTATACCCCTTCAGCACAATGCCGACGATCGGCCCAAAGACAATCAACGCGCACAGACCGGCCAGCACGCTATCAATAATGCTGCGCTTAATATCGATGCCGTCCAAACGGGAAACGTCCGTCATAGTTCCCCCTAGACCTTGGCCACAACGGGGCGGCCTAACAGCCCCTGCGGACGGAATATCAGGATCGCGACCAACAGGGCGAAGGAGAAGACGTCTTTATAATCCGAGTTCACCAACCCGGCGAACTGCGCCTCCGCGACTCCCAGCAACAGGCCGCCAAGCATCGCGCCCGGCAATGAGCCAATCCCGCCCAGCACCGCGGCGGTAAACGCTTTAATGCCGATAATAAATCCGATATAGAAATCGAACGTACCGTAGTTCATGGTGACCAGTACGCCAGCCAGCCCGGCCATCGCCGCGCCGATCATAAACACCAGCGAAATAACCCGGTCGGTATTGATCCCGAGTATGGCCGCCATCCGCCGGTCCTGCTGGGTGGCGCGACAGACCCTTCCCAACTGCGTGTGATTGATTATCCAGCTCAGCACCACCATGCCGATTAAGGCGGCAAGCAGAATAAAGATTTTGGTCCAGGTAATTTGTACCGTGCCATCACCTACCGCGATGCGCAGCACGCCATGCATCAGCGTCGGGATCCCCTGCTGATTCGGCCCCTGGCTCAATTGGACGTAGTTTTGCAGAATAAGCGACATGCCGATGGCTGAAATCAGCGGCGCCAGTCGGGTGGAGTTACGTAATGGCCGGTAAGCAATGCGTTCAATCGCCCAGCCGTATACCCCGGTGACGATAATCGTGAATACCAGGGTGCCGAATATGAGTAGCGGGAAGGAGTGAATGCCGAAATATGCCAGCAGCGCCAGCCCAATGGCGCACAGGTAGGCGGAGATCATATACACTTCGCCGTGGGCGAAGTTAATCATGCCGATAATGCCATATACCATGGTATAGCCAATGGCGATCAGTCCGTAGACCGCGCCCAGCGTTAAGCCATTGATCAGTTGTTGCAGAAAGAATGCCGCCATAAGAACCATCCTGCCAGTCAAGGTGCAGCAGGCGGCGGTAGTTAAGCGCCTGCTGCCTGTGGTGGTACGACGCCCCTCTGATGAGGGCGTTATGCGCACTGCAATCCCGGTTACAGTTGGTGATATTTGCCTTT
>CABUCP010000380.1 GCA_902490055.1 uncultured Klebsiella sp.
AATGGACTGACCCCGCGGAATTATTCCAACGTCCTACCACTCCATGGCGACGAGGTCAGTGGCGCGGATACTAAAGAGTTCCCCGGCGGCGTAATTAGCACAATGTGCTACATCAAAGACTAATTAACACTTCTCCGTGCCAAATCAAGGTTTAGGCCGCTTATGCGTTCAGCTTTTCGGCACTACGCGCAAAATACCCGCGCCGGGCCGACAACGTCGAGCCGTACCGTTGCGCCGGTCTGCCAGGCGGCCTGGCTGACGGTCTTCAGCACCAGCGGCATCGCCTGCCCTGGCGCCGTCAACGTCAGCGTCGAGATGTGGCCGGCGAAATCGACGTCGGCAATACGTAATGGACTGTCTTGCGCCGCGCACGGCGAGACCAACAGCTGTTCCGGGCGCAGCATCACGCGCCCCCGGCCATTGGCATGACGGTCGTCGGTCGTCAGTTCACCAATGGTGCAGCGCGCACGCCCATCGGCAAGTTCGGCATCAAGCACCAACGCGTCACCGAGGAACAGCGCCGTGGCCTCATCAACCGGGCGTGAATAGACCTCAAACGGGCTCCCCACCTGAGCAAAACGCCCCTGGCGCATGACCGCCACCTGGCTGGCAAACGACAGCGCCTCGGTCTGATCGTGAGTCACCAGGATCGACGCCACGCCGGCCTCGGCAAGCAGATCGGCGGTGGCTTTGCGCGTCGCCGCCCGTAACCCTGTGTCGAGCGCCGAGAACGGCTCATCCAGCAGCATCAGCGACGGCCGCTGGGCCAGCGCGCGGGCCAGCGCGACCCGCTGCTGCTGGCCGCCGGAGATTTCATGCGGCCAGTGGTTGGCCAACTGCGGATCCAGCGCTACCATCTCCATCAGCGCGGCGACGCGGCGGCGTTTCTCCTCACGTCTGCTATCCAGGCCCCAGGCAATATTGTCGGCCACGTTAAGATGCGGGAACAGCGCCCCCTCCTGCGGCACAAAACCGATCCCGCGCTGATGAGCCGGGACAAACACGCCGTCGGCAAACAGAGGATTCCCCTGCATCACGATGCGTCCGCTGTCCGGCGTTTCAAACCCGGCAAGAATACGCAGCAGCGTGGTTTTACCTGAGCCCGATGGCCCGACAATCGCGGTACGGCTTCCCGGCGCGACTGTCAGATTAAGGTTATCGAGGACCAGCGCATCGGCGAAGGATTTCGAAATAGAAGATAATTCCAGCATGTTACAACCCTGCAATTTTTTTCGACTGCACATAAAGAACCGCCGTCAGCGGCAGTGAAATAACAATCATCAGCATCGCATACGGCGCCGCGGCGACGTAATCGATCTCGCTGGTTAACGCCCAGAAACCGGTTGATAGGGTGCGCGTGCCGAGCGGTGAAAGCAGCAGCGTGGCGGTAAGCTCATTGCTGACGCCGAGAAATACCAGCGCGGCGCCCGCGGCGGCGCCAGGGGCGGCCAGGCGCATCGTCACGCTCCATAACGCGCGGCCCGGACTACGTCCGAGACTACGGGCGACGTTTTCCAATTCTACCGGCGCCTGGGCTATCCCGGCGCGCAGGTTAATCAGCGCCCGCGGCATAAACATCAACAGATAAGCCAGGAACAGCGTCACCTCGGTCTGATATACCGGCCGGGCATAGTGGATGGTGACCGTTACCAGCGCCAGCGCGGTGACGATACCCGGCAGCGAGCTGGTGATATAATTACAGCCTTCCAGCAGCCGGAACAGCCGCTGCGGATATCGCACGCCAAGCCAGGCGATAGGGATCGCGCAGGCGGTGGTCAGCAGCGCCCCCCCCGCCCCCAGCAGCAGAGTCTGACGCAGCGAATGCCACAGGTCGGCCTGCAGCCAGTTTTCCACCCCGCCCAGCCACAGCCAGCGGCACAGCACCAGCAGCGGTACGCCCATCGCCAGCATCACCAACAACAGCAGCAGCAGTTGCGCGCCACAGGCGGCGACATTCCCCAGCGGGCGACGCTTCTGTTCACGCGCCGCCCCGGCGCCGATACGCGCATAGCGCGCTTTACCGCGCGAGACGCTTTCCAGCAGCAGGATCGCCAGACAGCACAGCGCCAGCACGCCCGCCAGCATATTCGCCGCCGGGCCGCTAAAGGTGGACTGGAACTGGTCATAAATGGCGGTGGTGAAGGTATCAAAGCGGATCATCACGTACAGGCCGTACTCGGCCAGCAGATGCAACGCCACCAGCAGCGCGCCGCCGCAGATTGCCAGCCGCAGCTGCGGCAGCACCACGCGGAAAAAGACCTTCCACGGCGGGGAGCCCAGCGAAGCGGCAACGTCTTCCAGCGTCGGATCCAGACGGCGCAGCACCGCCGCCACCGGCATATAAATAAATGGATAGTAGGCCAGCACCGAGAGAAATACCCCGGCGGACAAACCGTGCATCGACGGTACCGCGCTAACCCAGGCGTAGCTTTGCACAAACGCCGGGATCGCCAGCGGCGCAACCGCCAGCGCCGACCACAGCTGTCGTCCGGCAAGCGTCGTGCGTTCGGTCAGCCAGGCCACCGTCACGCCAAGCGCAATGCAGATGGGCACCGCCAACACCGTCAGCCACAGCGTGTTATTGAGCAACTCGCCCACCCGCGGGCGAAAGACTAACGCTTTAATCGTTGGCCAGCCGGTTTCAACACCCACCGACACCACGAAACCTAACGGCAGCAAGGCCATTAGGGAAAATAGTACAGCTAAGGCAACCATCGGAAATGCAGGACGCCTGCGCTCGGGCAGGCGTCCTGCATTTCCGAGTACCAGACTCAGAGCAGACATAGACAGATCACTTCAGCATCAATTTACAGCAGGCCCGCCTGGGTCATCAGGTCGGTCACTTTCTTGCTATTCAGCGTTGATGGCTCAACTTTCGGCGCATCCAGCTCTTTCAGCGGCGTCAGTTTTGGATTAGAGGCGGCATTCACACCCACCGCATATTCGAAGGCGTTATTGGTGCGCAGTTCATCCTGCCCCTGTTTACCGGTGATCCATTTAATAAAGGCCTGCGCCTGTTCTTTATGTTTGCTGGAAGCCAGTACGCCGCCGCCGGAGATGCTAACGAAAGCGCCCGGATCCTGATTTTTAAAGTAGTACAGCTTGGTGTTTTTGCTGTTTTCGCCGGTTTTCGCCTGATCAACGAAGCGGTAGTAGTGATAGATCACCCCGCCGTCGACCTGCCCCGCGTTGACCGCTTTCATCACCGTGCTGTTGCCTTTGTAGGCCACAAAGTTGGTTTTCATCGCTTTCAGCCACTCAAGCGTCGCTTTTTCACCTTTCAGCGCCAGCATCGCGCTAACGATAGCCTGGAAGTCTGCACCCGACGGAGAGGCGGCCCAGCGCCCTTTCCATTCTGGTTTTGCCAGATCCATCAGCGAGTGCGGCAGCTGAGATTCGCTGATTTTCGCCGGGTTATAGACGAAAACGGTGCTACGGGCGGCAATGCCGACCCAGCGTCCATGTTCCGGACGATACTGCGGCGCCACCTGGTTTAAGGTAGCGGCATCCAGCGGCGCAAACAGTTTGGCGTTATCGACCAGCACCATTGACGGCGAGTTCTCGGTGAGGAACACATCCGCCGGTGAGGCGGAACCTTCCTGCACCAGTTGATTACCCAACTCGCTATCGTCGCCGTTGCGCAGCGTGACTTTAATACCGGTCTCTTTGGTAAAGCCATCGACCCAGGATTTCACCAGGTTTTCGTGCTGCGCGTTATACACCACAATGCCGTCGCCATTGTCCGCAGCCATAACCTGCGGGGCGGTAAACAGCGCTGAAGCAGCGAACATCGCCGCACAGTATGCCGATAAGCGGAAATTCATGAGCTAATCCTTAGTATGAGTAGTCGAAAAGCCGTGCAGAACGCGGGCTGGAACGGATTAAATCACAGAGAAATGTGAATGATAATGAAAACAATT
>CABUCP010000381.1 GCA_902490055.1 uncultured Klebsiella sp.
GCCCCCGATGCTTTACTGGCTGCCGAAGTAAGCCGACGTGGTTTAATGAAAACCACGGCAATAGGCGGCCTGGCGATGGCCAGCAACGCATTTACTTTACCTTTTACGCGTATTGCGCATGCCGCCGATACGCTGGCGCCGGTACCTGAAAAGGTTGTCTGGAGCGCCTGTACCGTCAACTGCGGTAGCCGCTGCCCGCTGCGTATGCACGTGGTAGATGGCGCAATTAAATATTTAGAAACCGACAATACCGGTGATGATAACTATGATGGCCTGCACCAGGTGCGAGCCTGTCTGCGCGGCCGTTCGATGCGCCGCCGTGTCTACAATCCCGATCGTCTGAAATACCCAATGAAGCGCGTTGGCAAACGCGGCGAAGGAAAATTCGAGCAGATCAGCTGGGATGAAGCTTTTGACACTATCGCCAGCAATATGCAGCGTCTGATTAAAGATTACGGCAACGAATCTATCTATCTCAACTACGGCACCGGTACGCTTGGCGGTACTATGACCCGCTCCTGGCCACCGGGAAAAACCCTGATTGCCCGCCTGATGAATTGCTGCGGCGGCTATCTGAATCATTACGGCGACTATTCATCAGCGCAGATTGCCGCTGGCCTGAACTATACCTACGGCGGCTGGGCCGACGGCAACAGTCCATCGGATATCGAAAACAGCCAACTGGTAGTGCTGTTTGGCAATAACCCTGGCGAAACGCGCATGAGCGGCGGTGGGGTGACTTACTACCTTGAACAGGCGCGACAGAAATCCAATGCCCGAATGATCATTATCGATCCGCGCTATACCGATACCGGCGCCGGGCGTGAAGATGAATGGATCCCAATCCGCCCAGGCACCGATGCGGCGCTGATTTCGGCGCTGGCGTGGGTCATGATTACGGAAAATCTGGTCGATCAGCCGTTCCTCGATAAATACTGCGTTGGGTACGACGAGAAAACCCTACCCGCTGGCGCCCCGGCCAACGGTCATTATAAAGCCTATATTCTTGGCCAAGGTTCAGACGGCATTGCTAAAACGCCGGAGTGGGCATCAACCATTACCGGTATTCCTCGTGAACGCATTGTGAAACTGGCGCGCGAGATTGCCACGGCGAAACCCGCGTATATTAGCCAGGGCTGGGGGCCGCAGCGTCACGCCAACGGCGAAATCGCCACCCGCGCTATCTCGATGCTCGCCATTCTGACCGGTAACGTTGGGATCAACGGCGGCAACAGCGGCGCGCGTGAAGGTTCTTATAGTTTGCCTTTCGAACGGATGCCGACGCTGGAAAACCCGGTAGAGACCAGTATTTCGATGTTTATGTGGACCGATGCCATCGAGCGTGGCCCGGAAATGACCGCGTTACGCGATGGCGTGCGCGGCAAAGATAAGCTCGATGTGCCGATCAAGATGATCTGGAACTACGCCGGTAACTGCCTGATCAACCAACATTCTGAGATCAATCGCACGCATGAAATCCTGCAGGACGACAAGAAGTGCGAAATGATCGTGGTGATCGACTGTCACATGACGTCGTCGGCAAAATATGCCGATATTCTGCTGCCGGACTGCACCGCCTCTGAACAGATGGACTTCGCGCTGGATGCTTCCTGCGGCAACATGTCCTACGTCATCTTTACCGATCGCGCCATCAAACCGCGCTTCGAGTGTAAAACCATCTATGAGATGACCAGCGAACTGGCGAAACGCCTGGGCGTGGCGGAGAAGTTTACCGAAGGCCGCACTCAGGAAGGGTGGATGCGATATCTGCATGAACAGTCGCGTAAAGCGATTCCTGACCTCCCGGATTTCGATACTTTCCGCCAGCAGGGTATCTACAAGCAGCGTGACCCGGAAGGTCATCATGTGGCGTACAAAGCCTTCCGCGAGGATCCGCAGGCTAATCCGCTGACCACGCCGTCGGGTAAGATCGAAATCTATTCACAGGAGCTGGCGAAACTTGCCGCCACCTGGGAGTTGCCGGAAGGCGATGTGATCGATCCGCTGCCGATTTACACTCCGGGCTTTGAAAACTACAACGATCCGCTGAGCGCGAAATATCCGCTGCAGCTGACGGGTTTCCACTACAAGGCACGCGTTCACTCAACCTACGGCAATGTGGATGTCCTGAAAGCCGCCTGCCGTCAGGAGATGTGGATTAACCCGATCGATGCGCAAAAGCGCGGGATCGCCAACGGCGACCGCATTCGCATCTTTAACGATCGCGGTGAAGTGCATATCGAAGCGAAAGTGACGCCGCGCATGATGCCGGGCGTTGTCGCACTGGGCGAAGGGGCCTGGTATAACCCGGATGCCTCACGCGTGGATCAGGCGGGCAGTATTAACGTGCTGACGACCCAACGTCCATCGCCGCTGGCGAAAGGCAACCCATCGCATACCAACCTCGTCCAGGTTGAAAAGCTGTAAGGAGTAACCGATGACAACTCAGTATGGATTTTTTATTGATTCCGCCCGTTGCACCGGTTGCAAAACCTGTGAACTGGCCTGTAAGGACTACAAGAACCTGACGCCGGACGTTAGCTTCCGCCGCATCTATGAGTATGCCGGCGGCGACTGGCAGGAAGACAATGGCGTCTGGAATCAGAACGTTTTTGCGTATTACCTCTCCATCGCCTGTAACCACTGCGAAGACCCGGCCTGTACTAAGGTCTGTCCGAGCGGGGCCATGCACAAGCGCGATGACGGCTTTGTGGTGGTCAATGAAGAGGTCTGCATTGGCTGTCGCTACTGCCATATGGCCTGCCCGTACGGCGCGCCGCAATACAACGCCGCCAAAGGCCATATGACCAAATGCGACGGCTGCCACCAACGCGTGGCGGAAGGCAAAAAACCGATTTGCGTCGAATCCTGCCCGCTGCGCGCGCTGGACTTCGGGCCGATTGCCGAATTGCGTGAAAAACACGGTCAGTTGGCCGCCGTCGCGCCGCTGCCGTCGGCGCACTTTACCAGGCCGAGCATCGTTATTAAACCTAACGCCAACAGCCGCCCGTGCGGCGATACGACCGGCTATCTGGCGAATCCGAAGGAGGTCTAAAATGGGAAATGGATGGCATGAATGGCCGTTGATGATCTTCACGGTCTTTGGTCAATGCGTCGTCGGGGGCTTTATCGTTCTGGCGCTGGCGTTAATGAAGGGGAATCTGTCGCGCGAACAGCAGCAGCGGGTGATGGTGAGTATGTTCGGCCTGTGGGTGTTGATGGGGATTGGCTTTATTGCCTCAACGATGCACCTCGGTTCGCCGATGCGCGCGTTTAACTCGCTGAATCGCGTAGGCGCGTCATCCTTAAGTAACGAAATCGCCAGCGGGGCGATCTTCTTCGCCGTCGGCGGGATTGGCTGGCTGCTGGCGGTAGTGAACAAACTGCCGTCTGGCTTGCGTAATCTGTGGCTGGTGGCGACGATGGCGCTTGGCGTTATCTTTGTCTGGATGATGATTCGCGTTTATAACACTATCGATACCGTACCGACCTGGTACACCATCTGGACGCCGCTCAATTTCTTCCTGACCTTGTTTATCGGCGGGCCGCTGTTGGGCAGCCTGCTGCTGCGATTCGCCGGTGTCGAAGGGTGGGCCTTGCGCCTGCTGCCGGTAGTGATGCTGGTGGCATTGACCGTCAGCGTAACCGTGGCGCTGATGCAGGGTAGCGAACTGGCGACGATCCATAGTTCGATTCAGCAGGCGTCAGCGCTGGTGCCAAACTACGGTTCGTTAATGGCCTGGCGCGTGGTGGCGCTGGTGGTGGCGCTGGTCTGCTGGATTGCGCCGCAGCTTAAAGGTTATCAGCCCGCGCTGCCTTTGCTGAGCCTGGCGTTTATCCTGGTGCTGGTCGGCGAAATGATTGGCCGCGGCGTATTCTATGGTCTGCATATGACCGTCGGCATG
>CABUCP010000382.1 GCA_902490055.1 uncultured Klebsiella sp.
CGTTACTTGCGAATATTCCCCTTTCGCCCCAATAAAAAAGGGTTCACGAAATCACACACCATTGATTAGCTTTCATTCTGGCTTTTCTCCTCCTGCACGCCCGCATAGCTCTGCAGGCCACTGCACACCACGTCGCCGACCCATACCGCGCCGCGCGCCTGGTTCAGATCCAGCGCCACTTCACAGCTCTGTCCTTTGCCGTAGTTAAAGTCGATGACCGGGAATTTCTTATCAACATCCATGACAAACTCGCCGTTATCGTCGGTGCGGGTACGCCCGATATGGTTGCTGATGTGGGCGTTCGCCAGCAGGCTGCCGTCCTCGGCGCGGATGCGCCCGGATACCGTCACCATCTGCTTCACTTCCGGCTCCAGCACCGCCACGTTGCCCGGATAGAGCGTCAGGCGGCTTTTACGTCCGCTGACGATGTCGTAGCTGTCCAGCGAGTTTTTGCTGTTTTGCAGTTCCACTTCATAACGGTTGTACGGCGACAGCGGCAGATAGTTGCGATTGCCGGAGAGCTGCACGATGCGGCCGTTAACCTTGGCGCTCAACTGACCGTCGTCCTCCAGGCGGGTATGGAAAATGACCCCGGCGTTGCCGTCGGTGCGGCCGCTGGCAGCGATATGTTTCCCCTGCCAGCCGACGCTGCCGCTGGCGCTCAGGTTGGTGTTGACATAACCATCGGCGCCGCTGTTGACGTTCAGCGTACCGTTGGCGTAGCTCGTTTCGAACTGCGCATAGGCGCCGCCGCTGAGAGTTTTGTCATCGCCGGTATCGCCAGAGACCGCTCGCGACACGTTGGCGCCAATGGTGCGGATCGTCCCTTCTTTAAAGCGCTTACGCGCCGACAGGTTAGCCGTTGAATAGCCGTTCTGGTGCGACATACCGGCGCTCAGCCAGTTGCCGAGCGGCAGAGAGAGGTCGAGGGCGATATATTTCCCGGTGTCGCTGCCGCTACCGCTGCTGCTTCCCGAGTTGTTATAGCGTTGAATACCGGCGCGCAGGCCCAGCGAACCGAATGACCCGCTGTAAATAGTCTGATAGTAATCAGCGGTATAGTAGTGACTATTGTTTTCACGGTCGTCGTTGTAACTGATGCTGAAAGTACCCAGTTTTGACCACAACGCGCCGAGGTTCAGCGAGCCGCCGATGGCGCGGTTATCGGCATCGCTGCGGCGCAGCGTATCGCCGATCGACGTTTTTTCCTGGTTTACCCAAATAGAGCTGAAGCCGCCGGGGATCGTGGCGCTCAGGCTGCTGATGCTGCTCCACGAACCGTCGCTGGCCACCATATTCTGCAGATTGACGTTTACCGAGTTGATAAGCGGCAAGGTAAAACGCGCTTCGGCCACCGCGCTGGTGTCGTAGCCGTAGCCCGTCGCCGCCCAGCTCAGGGTGCTGATAGCGCCGGAGGAGGATACCCCCGCAAGCCAGGTATCTTTCGCCTGCTGCGTTTTTCTGCCGCTCTGCGACCAGCGATCCATATGGAAGCTGCCGCCCCATACCTGCCAGGCCAGCGGCGCTCCCGCCCCGCGCCCGCGGCTGAATAGCTTGTTGACTCGTTGGGTGCGTTTGCTGACCGAGCGACCGTTAATGACCACTTCAACGTCAATATCGTAAATCCCGTAAGGCAGCCCGCGAGTATCGACTTCGTGGTTACCCATCGCGAAGTTCTGTACGCTCAACAGTCGGCCGTCGCGCAGGAGGTGAACTTCACCGGCGGCGGATAAAAAGGCGACCACCGGCGTCACCGATTGGCTGTTATCAAACACCGTCGAGCTGGCCTGGTTACCCCACGAGGCGCCATAGATTTTACCCGCGGAAATGGCGGTCATTGGGCCGAGAGACTGTAAGTTCCATGTATCGAGCATCCCGCCGGCAAAACGATGGCCGGCGAAATCGCGTTCGTACATTGCTTTATACAACTGCTGATTCTGATTGCTGGTCCCGGCGCCGTATACCGAGCCGTCCAGCACAATATGATGTTCGCGAAACGCGGTGACGTTGTTTAACGACAGATAGCTGGAGGTGCTGTCGCCGCCGCTTCTCATCTGGTTGTTATAGACCCCGAGATTGTAGGTCAGGCTGCTGCTCAGACCGTCCACGCTGGACTGACCAATATCTTCGCTACGCGATCGCAGTAGAGTGCCCAGCGCCTCTTTTTTTACTACCAATTGCAACAGCAGCCGGCGCAGGTCGAATTTTACCTGTGCGTCGGCATTGAGTGGAATACTCAGCGATTTATTAAAAGGCTCATCCGCCATTTGCGTTAGCGTCTGTCTAACTTTATCGTTGACGGTGGCATTTTGTTCTTTATCTTCCAGGCGGATCTGCCGTAGACGCAGCACGCCTTTATCCAGCCAGATAAAGGCGCTGCCGATGCGCTGGTCGTCCAGCGTTCCGTTATTGCCTTCAAGGTGAATAAACAACGGCAGGCTCATGCCATCCTGCAGCGCCACACGAAACGTTTGGGGAATAATAACGCCGCCGATCTGCGGCATTTTTTCAGCGTCAGCCATTGCGTACCAGGGAGACGAAAACACGACAATTCCGGACGTGATGACTATACGACGCCCATGACGATTCCATAATGAAGACATATCCCTATCCCTGGTTGTTCATTTATTTAACGGGCACAAACTGCTCGCCTTGCCACAGCGCGACACGTCCTTTTTTATCTGCGACATTGACCCGGGTGAAACGGCGTTCTTTACCCGGCATCAGGAAATAGCTTTCTTTGCACTCTTTGCCATCGGCTGCTTTCAGGCAGGGGCCGTAGGATAGAATGCGTAATGTGGCGTTACCGGTATTGGTTATCAGGCCGTTGTTATACTGATAGCGGAAATTCACCTTTCGCGGCGCAACGACCAAAATAGTGCCGATGCGGGCTGATGCGGTGGCGACCGCATTGCGCTTAGCGCCTGTCTTTTGCGCATCGCTTAATGCCTGATCGAACCAGACGATGCGGTAATAGCGCTCCTGGTCGTCGGCGGGGCCTTTATAGAAAAAGCGAATTTGTTCGCTGCTCTGCGCTGGCATCAGCATGCTGGCAGGCGTTTGTAATACCTCATCCCGCGATGACATCGGGATCACGCGGCCATCCTCAAGCGGAGAAGAGAGACGCTCTAGCTGAATGGTTATCAGGCGGCCGCTATCGGTCGTATTTTTGACTTCTTTACTTAACGTACTGCTACCGCTGTTCATAAAAGAGGAAATATCCCCTACGTCCAGCGCACTGGCGGGCGCGATCCCGCTTAAAAACAGACTGACTGCCAGAAGACGATATTTCATATGATTTCATCCATGAAAAAGCAGGGGAGGGGGTTCCCCTGCTTGATACGATATTAAAATCAGCTGGTCCAGGTTGCGTCGAACTGCACGCTAACGTCACCGCTCCAGATACCTTCCGGCAGGGTGCTGTAGTCAGTTACAGCAGTCTTGCCATCGGAGGTACCGCCGTTAATGGAGAAGGTGAAGCTGTCCTGCGCGCTGGTGCGGCCTGCGGTGTTATAACCGTCGGACAGGGCGCTCAGGTTACCGCCCAGAATGTTGTTTGCGGTGTCGATCATTACGGTGTCGGAAGCCTTATCAACGGCGGTACCGTTATAATCGATACCCACGCTCAGGGTAGAACCGGAAGTATCCAACTGAGTCAGGGTGTTGGTCAGCAGACGGGAAGTCAGTTTGAAACCTGTTGCAGTGGTGTCGCCTTCAACGGTGACGTCATACAGACCTTTCTGGGTGTTAAAGCCTTTGATACCTTCTGCATACTGGAAGGTCAGGCTTCCCAGCGGGGTAACAACCAGTTTGCTGGTGGTGTCTTTTTTAGCAGTTGCAGACCAGGTGGCAACGGATTGCGCTGTAACGCTTGTTGCTGCCTGAGCCACACCCAT
>CABUCP010000383.1 GCA_902490055.1 uncultured Klebsiella sp.
CGTTTTCTTTCTTCTTCCTCTTCACCGGATTGACAATGCGGCGAAAAATGGGTATGTTTCGTGCGGCTTTATTGATGATTGTTTAGTAATAATCGTTTTTTATTAGATGGATCTATTTTTACCGGGGCCGGAAATGAAAAACCACGTCCTGGGACGTGGCTTCGGCTCAAAATACGTCGATTTCGGCGACCGACGGATAAATCCACGACGGACGGAACGGCAAGCTATCGATGTCGTCCAGCGTTGAGACGCCGGAAAGCACCAGAATGGTCTCGAGACCCGCCTGGAACCCGGCGAGGATATCGGTGCGCAGGTTATCGCCGACGATCACCGTCTGCTCGGAGTGGGCCTGCATTTTGTTAAGCGCTGAGCGGATAATCCACGGGCTCGGCTTGCCGACATAAAACGGTTTACGGCCGGAGATCTTCTCAATGCCGGCGCAAAGCGCGCCGCAAGCCGGATAGTAGCCGCGGCCGTGGGTATCCGGGTTGGTGGCGATAAAGCGCGCGCCGTTGGCGACGAAGAACGCCGCTTTATGCATCATCTCCCAGTTAAAGGAGCGGGTCTCGCCAACGATGACGAAATCAGGGTTAACGTCGGTGATGGTGAAGCCGGCTTTGTAAAGTTCATGGATCAGCGCGCCTTCGCCGACGACGTAGGCTTTTTTCCCTTCCTGGCGGCGCAGGAAATCGGCGGTCGCCATGGCTGAGGTGTAAAATGCGGTGTCCGGCACGTCAATGCCCGCGGTGGCGAAACGGTTGGCTAAATCCTGCCCGGTTTGCGACGGGTAGTTGGTCAGCATCACCAGCGGCATGCCTTTATCCAGGATGCGTTTGATAAATTCAGCGGCGCCGGGAACAGCTACGTTATCGTGCATCAGCACGCCGTCGATATCACAAATTACGTTTTGAATGGTCATGGACAGTCCAACATCATTAACGAAAGGCGAAACTATAAAGCTGGATTAGCTTTCCAGCAAATGCTGTAGCAGGATGCCGTTGAGCATCGCGCGCTTGACCAGCGCAAAGGCGCCGATGGCCGAGCGGTGATCGAGCGTTGAACGCACTACCGGCAGATTTTTGCGAAACGCCTTCAGCGCCTGGCCGTTAATGCAGCCTTCGATAGCCGGCAGCAGCACTTTTTCCGCTTCGACGATTTCTCCGGCAATCACCACTTTTTGTGGGTTGAACAGGTTAATGGCGATGGCGATCGTTTTGCCCAGATGGCGGCCGACGTATTCGATCACCTCGCAGGCTAACGCGTCGCCTTTGTTTGCCGCTTTGCAGATAGTTTTGATCGTGCAGTCATCAAGGGTGATGCGGCTTTGATAACCTTGTTCAAGCAGATGGCGAACGCGGTGTTCAATAGCGGCGTTGGCGGCGACGGTTTCCAGACAGCCGAAGTTGCCGCAGTGGCAGCGCTCCCCCAGCGGATCAACCTGGATATGGCCAATCTCGCCGACGTTGCCGTTACGGCCGATAAAAATTCGCCCGTTGGAGATAATACCCGCGCCGGTGCCGCGGTGCACGCGCACCAGAATGGAGTCTTCGCAATCCTGGCTTGCGCCAAAATAGTGCTCTGCCAGCGCCAGGCTGCGGATATCGTGGCCGACGAAGCAGGTAACGTTAAAGCGTTTCTCCAGCGCCTCGACCAGCCCCCAGTTTTCCACCTGAATATGCGGCATATAGCGGATAACGCCGCTTTCCGGATCCACCAGTCCCGGCAAAATAACCGAAATGGCGATCAGCTCGCGAATTTTACGCTGACAGCTTTCAATAAAGGTGGCGATGATATTCAGCAGGGCGTGCTCGAGCGTTTCCTGGGTGCGTTCCGGCAGCGGGAAGTGCTCTTCCTCCAGCGTCTTACTGCTTAAATCATAGAGGGTCAGGGTGGCGTCGTAGCGGCCAAGCCGCACGCCGATGGCGTTGAAGTTGCGGGTCTCCGCAATGATCGAGATGGCGCGGCGCCCCCCGGTGGAGGCCTGCTGATCGACTTCTTTGATCAGGCCGCGTTCAATAAGTTGACGCGTGATTTTGGTCACGCTGGCAGGGGCAAGCTGGCTTTGTTCCGCAATCTGAATGCGCGAGATGGGACCGTGTTGGTCAATCAGCCGATAGACGGCCGCGCTGTTCAGCTGTTTTACCAGATCGACGTTACCAATTTGAGCTTGTCCGCCTGCTGTCATACTTTTACTTACTCAGTGACGACCTCGTTACCATTAACGATGGTCTTGATGATTTTATAATCGCGGCTAAACGCGGTCAGGTTAGCGACCATACCCGGCGCAATGCTGCCGAGTTGCTTGTCCACGCCAATCGCGCGTGCCGGATAGAGCGTCGCCATTCGCAACACTTCGTCCAGCGCCACGCCGCAATGTTCAACGAGGTTACGCACCCCTTCAATCATGGTCAGCGAAGATCCGCTGAGGGTGCCGTTTTCATCTACGCACAGTCCATTACGGTAGTATATTGTTTTACCAGCAAAAATGAACTGGTCAATATTCGCACCCGCCGGCGCGGTCGCGTCGGTCACCAGGCACAGCTTATCGCCTTTCAGGCGTTTAGCGTTACGCACGTTAGCGTAATCGACGTGCATGCCATCGACGATGATACCGCAGTACACATCCGGCTCGTCGAAAATCGCGCCGGCCAGGCCTGGTTCACGCCCGGTGATGTACGGCATTGCATTATAAAGGTGCGTCGCAAAGGTGATACCGGCGCGGAAGCCGATTTTCGCTTCTTTCAGCGTAGCGTTAGAGTGGCCGGCGGAGACGACAATGCCGGCGGCAACCAGTTTGCGGATCACTTCCGGCTCGACGCGCTCTGGGGCCAGGGTCACCTTGGTGATCACGTCGGCGTTGGCGCACAGGAAATCGACCAGCGCGGCGTCTGGTTTACGCACGTAGTCCGGGTTGTGGGTACCTTTCTTAACGATATTCAGCCACGGCCCTTCCAGATGCAGACCCAGCGCCTGGTTCGGATGTTTTTGCAGGTATTCACGCATCACGCGGATGCCTTGCTTCATCAGGTCATCGCTGGAGGTGATTAGGGTCGGCAGGAAGTTGGTGCAGCCGGAACGCTCGTTCGCTTTCTGCATAATTTCCAGCGTCTCGACGGTGACCGCATCCGGGCTATCGTTGAACTGCACGCCGCCGCAGCCGTTCAGCTGGACGTCGATAAAACCGGGGGCAATAATCGCGCCGTTGACCGAGCGCTGCTCAATGTCAGATGGCAAATCAGCCAGCGGACAGATACGTTCGATAAGGCCATTGGCGATAACTACCGCATGGTCATCCAGAGTTTCATGGCCGGTGTAAATCCGGCCTTGGGTTAATGCATACATTACGACCCCCGGTTAAAAAATAATTGTCCCGCGGGGATGCCCACGGGACGGGACTACATTACAGACCTTTGATGTTTTCAGCTTCTAATTCGTTGAAATACTTCAGGGTCTTGACTTTAAGTTCCATAGTGGACGGTTCATCGCAGACGACAACCGCTTTCGGGTGCAGCTGCAGGCAGGTGATGGTCCACATGTGGTTTACGTTGCCTTCTACCGCCGCCTGCAGCGCCAGCGCTTTCTGATGGCCCAGTACCAGAATCATCACTTCTTCCGCATCCAGCAGGGTACCCACGCCGACGGTCAGCGCATATTTCGGCACCAGATCCACATCGCCGTCGAAGAAGCGAGAGTTCGCCACGCGGGTGTCATGGGTCAGCGTTTTAATACGGGTACGAGATGCCAGGGAAGAAGCTGGCTCGTTGAACGCGATGTGACCATCGTTGCCCACGCCGCCCATGAACAGGTGGATTTTACCGTAGGAGCGGATTTTTTCTTCGTAACGACGGCATTCTGCATCGATATCCGGCGCATTACCATTCAGCATAACAAA
>CABUCP010000384.1 GCA_902490055.1 uncultured Klebsiella sp.
CGGATGAGTAGTAAAATTACAACCAGCGCGGTACTATTTGTGCAGACAAACATTGTTACTTTTACCGGCGTTGATTGCCGGCCTGACAAAGGGGAGAGAAATTATGGCGTTGTATAAAACTTATCCTGCTCACATCATTTTGATGCGTCGCGCTTTCGCCGTCGTGGCTGGCGTAGCGGCACTGCCGGTGATGCTGTTCTGGAAAGATCGCGCTCGTTACTACAGCTGGCTGCACCGCGTGTGGGCGAAAACCAGCGAGCAGCCGGTATGGATGGCGCAGGCGGAAAAAGCCGCCCACGATTTTTACTGATTGCGCATTTCATCGCTGAGTTGCTGGATTGAAAGATAACCGTCGGTTTCCCCGGCGGTTTTTTTTTCGTCTGCTGTCTACACTTAAAGCCTGGATACTACAGGAGGTAGCATGAGCGACGATTGGTTAGCTGACGATGATAAAACGCGCTTTTATACGCTGCGTGAACTGGATAACTTGCGCGATGAAGGGCTCACGCGCGGAAAACTCATTGATTTTCATAGCCGTTATAAACTCCTGCTACTGGCCCACTCGCAGCCGGACTATCGGCAACTTGGGCCGTTCGTCGCGGCGATTGCGCAGTGGCCATCGCCAGAGACTTTTTTTACCGCCTACCGCGAACGCATCGTGAGCCTGCTGGCGCATCCTGCGACTCGTCGCAATCACACCAACGTTCTGATGCACGTACAGGGTTATTTTCGCCCCCATCTTAATGCCTCGCAAAAGCAGGAGCTGACCTCGTTGATTGACGAATACCGTCAGGGCCGTCAACCGCTGCTTGCGCCGGTGACGCTGCTCAAACACTATATGGCTGAATTTCCAGATGCTTATCTCGCCGGTCAGCGCTATTTCTCCCTCTGGCCGGACGTGATGAGCGAACGCGACGAACACTGAGGAGTTTTATGGCCACCCACCTGGTCTGGTTTCGCACGGATTTACGTATTCATGACAACCTGGCGCTGGCTGCCGCCTGCCGCGACCCGCAGGCGCAGGTGCTGGCGCTATATATCGCCACGCCCGGACAGTGGCGCGAGCATCAGATGGCGCCGCGTCAGGCGGCCTTTATCGCCAGCCATCTGCGTAGCCTGCACGGGGCGCTGGCGGAGCGCGGCATTCCGCTGTGGGTGGAAGAGGCGGACGATTTTGCCGCCAGCGGCGAACGGCTGGCCCGCTTTTGTCAACAGCATCAGGTCAGCCAGTTATTTTACAATTATCAGTATGAATTCAATGAACGCCAGCGCGATGCCGCCGTCGAGAAAGCGTTAAGCGAGGTTATCTGTCAGGGATTTGACGATAGCGTACTGTTGCCGCCGGGCAGCGTCCTGACCGGCAATCGCGAGATGTATAAAGTCTTCACGCCGTTTAAAAATGCCTTTATCCGCCGCCTGCGCGAAGGACTGCCGGAATGCGCGGCGGCGCCGAAGCCGCGGCAAACGGCTTCTCGCCAGACCCCGCCGGCGCCCGAACTTACCTATCCGCAAACGCCGTTTGATCCGTATCTCTTTGCCCACGATGAGAAAACGGCGTTATCCCGGCTGCGCGCGTTTTGCCAGCAGCCGGCGACGGAGTATGACCAGCAGCGCGATTTTCCGGCGCGGGAAGGCACCAGTCGGCTGTCGCCATGTCTGGCGGTCGGCGTACTATCGCCTCGCCAGTGCCTGCAGCGGCTGTTACGGGAACAACCAGGCGCGCTGGACGGCGAAGCCGGAGCCAGCTGGCTCAATGAGCTTATCTGGCGCGAGTTTTACCGCCATCTGATGGTTTACTACCCGAAGCTGTGCAAGGGACGCCCGTTTATCGCCTGGACCGATAAGGTCGCCTGGCGCCGTGATGCGCGACAGCTGCAGGCCTGGCAGCAGGGGCAAACCGGCTATCCCATCGTCGATGCCGCCATGCGTCAGCTAAACGCCACCGGCTGGATGCACAATCGTCTGCGGATGATTGTCGCCAGTTTCCTGGCCAAAGATTTGCGCCTCGACTGGCGGGAAGGGGAGCGCTACTTCATGAGCCAATTGATTGATGGTGATTTGGCGGCGAATAACGGCGGCTGGCAGTGGGCGGCATCGACCGGTACTGATTCGGCGCCCTATTTTCGTATTTTTAATCCGACTACCCAGGGGGAGAAGTTCGATAAGCAGGGTGAGTTTATTCGCCGCTGGCTGCCGGAACTGGCGGAAGTGCCGGAGAAAGCGCTGCATCAGCCGTGGCTGTGGGCGGATAAAGAGGGGGTTGCGTTGGATTATCCGCGCCCGCTGGTGGACCATAAGCAGGCGCGGCTGGAGACGCTGGCGGCCTGGGAAGCCGCCAGATAGCGATTATTCTACCGCCAGTTGCCGGGTTTTGACCTTCACGGAATGGTACAGCCAGATGACCAGCACCAGGCCGACGCAGGCCAGCGCGCCCCAGGTAATTTGGCTGAAGACATCGATGTAGGCCTCAATCGAATAGTTCACCGCGCCCGCCGCGTCGAACGAGCCCTGGGAGGTCTGGTCGGCGATCACGCCGGCCAGATAGTTGGCGATCGCCCCGGAAAGCAGCATGTAGATGCCGGTCAACACCCCGGTGACGCCGGGGATTTCAATCCGTGTAATCTGCGACATCGCGACCGGATCGATAAACAGTTCGGCAAAGCCCATTACCGCCAGCCCCAGTACCATCAGCGGCATTGAGGAGTGACCGTAAGTCGCCGACCAGCGGGCGCTTAAGGTCAGAATGCAGAACCCGGCGCTCATCAATCCCAGGCCAAGGGCGAATTTGCCCCAGATACGCACGGTGCGGTTGCCCTTGATGTTCTCTTTGACCAGCCACGCCAGCACCATCCCGCACAGCATCACCGCGAAGGCGTTCACCGACTGGAACATAGCGGTCGGCACTTCGTAGCTCAGCACATGACGATTAACGAAGCGGTCAATATACAGGCTTATCGAGCTGCCGCCCTGCTGGGCGAAGGCCCAGAACAGCAGGCTGAAACCGGTGAGGACGATAATCAGGCGCAGCTCTTTACGTTGTTTGTCGTTCTCCGCGCGCAGGTAAATCCGCGCCAGTACCGCCAGGCCGATAATCGTCGCCACGATCAGCGCATACACCGACCACTCCTGCCAGAACAGGACGGTAATCAGCAGCGGCGTTGCCACCAGCAGCACCAGCAGCCAGCCCCAGTTCGGCAGCACGAAGGTCCGCGCGCGCAGCGCTTCGCGGTTAACGCCGGTGGTATGACGGAAGTGTCGGCCGCCGCAGAGGAAAATAACCAGACCGGCAATCATGCCGACCGCCGCCAGCGCGAAGCCCATCGCCCAGCTGTACTCTTCCTGCACGTAGCCGCAGGCGATTGGCGCGATGATCGAACCGATATTGCCCGCGGCGTACATCAGCGAGAAGCCGCCATCGCGACGCGGGTCGGTCGGCTCGTAAAGCTCGCCAAGCAGGCAGCTAACGTTGGATTTAAACAGCCCGTAGCCGCACACGATGATCGCCAGCGACAGGTAGAGGAAGGTAGGGGCGACTTCGCTGGCGCCGAGCACCAGGTGGCCGATGGCCATTAACAGCGCGCCGATCATTACCGCCATGCGGTTGCCGAGCAGCTTATCGGCAAGGAAGCCGCCGAGAATAGGGGTGACGTAAACCAGAGAGCAATAAGCGCTGAACAGGGTGTAGGCGTGGTTGTCGTCGTACTTGAGCTGATTGGTGAGATACAGGATTAACAGCGCCCGCATGCCATAAAAACTAAAGTATTCCCAAATTTGCAGCGCGACGACGTAATAAATCGCCCGTGGCTGTGAAGTTTGTCTGTTCATGTAACGTGCATTTCCTGGCCGTAAAACGAAAGTCGATCTTTCTGCATGAATA
>CABUCP010000385.1 GCA_902490055.1 uncultured Klebsiella sp.
GCTAACCAGCGTTAGCTTTCGGTTGCCGGTTTCTCCGCTTTGCCGGCCATTTGGGCCAGGAAGTCATAGCGTTTCTGCAGATCGGCGGCCGCGTCTTTCCATAGCTGTTCGGCAACATCCGGCTGCTGGGCGTTCAGGCGGCGGAAGCGTTGCTCGTTGAGTAGCGTCTCGGCCAGCGCGTCTGAAGGCGGGCGCGAATCCAGCGCCAGCGGCAGCTTACCTTCATCGGCGCGGCGCGGATCGAAGCGATACAGCGGCCAGAATCCGGTTGCCGTCAACTGGCGCATCTGATCGTGGCTCAACGCCAGGTCGTAGCCATGCTCCTCACACGGGCTGTAGGCGATGATAAGCGACGGCCCCGGATAGGCTTCCGCTTCCTGAATCGCTTTCACCGTCTGATTTAGCTGTGCGCCAAGCGAGATCTGCGCCACATACACATGACCGTACATCATCATGCTAACACCAAGGTCTTTGCGCGCCTTGCGTTTGCCGTGTTCGCCAAACTTGGTGACCGCACCCAGCGGGGTAGCCTTCGATGCCTGACCACCGGTATTGGAGTAACACTGGGTATCGAGCACCAGGATATTGACGTTTTCTGTCAGGCTCAGCACGTGGTCAAGACCGCCAAAGCCAATATCGTAGGCCCAGCCGTCGCCGCCGATAAGCCAGACAGATTTTTCAACTAACGCATCGGCGTCGGTCAGCAGTTCTTCGGCCCCGGCGACCCCCGTCAGCGCCCGACGTAGTTCGGCGACCTGCTCGCGGCGCGCCTCCGGCGTGGCTTCGCTATGTAGCGCGACATTCAGTTCTTCCGGCAACTGCCCGGCAAACTCGCTCAACAGGCGCATGACGCGCTGGCGGTGCTGATCAACGGTCAAGCGGAAGCCGAGGCCGAATTCGGCGTTATCCTCAAACAACGAGTTGGCCCACGCCGGGCCGCGGCCGTTAGCGTCGGTGGTATAAGGCGTAGAAGGCAGGTTGCCGCCGTAAATCGACGAGCAGCCGGTGGCGTTGGCGATGAGCATCCGATCGCCGTATAGCTGGGTCAACAGTTTGATATACGGCGTTTCGCCACAGCCGGAGCAGGCGCCGGAATACTCAAACAGCGGGCTAATCAGCTGTGAGGTGCGAATATCGATACGCTCCAGTTTAGTGCGATCGATTTCCGGCAGGTTGAGGAAGTAATCGTAATTCACCTTCTCTTCTTCAACATGTTCAAGGCGCGACATCATATTGATGGCCTTAATTTCCGGATTCTGGCGGTCTTTTGCCGGACACACTTCAACGCACAGATTACAACCGGTGCAATCTTCCGGCGCGACCTGTAGAACATATTTCTGCCCGCGCATATCGCGGGATTTCACATCCAGCGAATGCAGACTGGCAGGGGCATTTTCCATCTCCTGCGGGGCAACCACTTTGGCGCGGATCGCCGAGTGCGGGCAGGCGGCGACGCAGTGGTTGCACTGGGTACACAACTCTTCTTTCCAGATAGGGATCTCTTCGGCGATGTTGCGTTTTTCCCAGCGAGTGGTACCCATCGGCCAGGTGCCGTCCGGCGGCAGCGCGGAAACCGGCAGCGCATCGCCGAGACCGGCCAACATCGCGGCGGTGACGGTTTTAACGAAGTCCGGCGCGGCGTCGGAGACCACCGGCGGGCGATTCGGGCTGCCGGCGTTGACCGGCTGCAGCGGCACTTCCGCCAGCGATTCGCGAGCCAGCGCCAGCGCCTGCCAGTTACGTTCTACTAGCTCCTGGCCTTTGCTGCTGTAGCTTTTGGCGATTGCCCCCTGCAGTTCGGCCAGCGCGCTGTCGCCCGGCAGGATCTGCGTGAGGTGGAAGAACGCCATCTGCATGACGGTATTAATTCGCGCGCCAAGGCTGCACTCACGGGCGATTTTTGCCGCATTGACCACGTAAAAGCGCGCTTTCTTCTGATTCAGCGTGGCCTGAACTTCCTGCGGCAGCCGCGACCAGACTTCATCGGCGCCGTAGGGAGTGTTGAGCAGGAAAATGCCGCCGGGTTTCAGCCGCTCGACCATCTGATATTTATCGATAAACTGCAGCTGGTGGCAGCCAACGAAATCGGCCTGCGAAATCAGATAAGAGGAGCGGATGGGTTTCTCGCTGACGCGCAGGTGCGAGACGGTCAGACCGCCGGCCTTCTTCGAGTCATAAACGAAATAACCCTGCGAGAACCACGGCGTCGAGTTACCGATAATTTTGATGTTGTTTTTGGTCGCCGAGACGCTACCGTCGCTGCCGAGCCCATAGAACAAGGCTTCGAGCTTCGCTTCCGCCGGCAGGGTATTTTCCGCCAACGGCAGCGACAGGTTGGTCACATCGTCATAGATGCCGACGGTAAAGCGCGGTTTCGGCTGCGTCGCCTGCAGCTCATTGTAAATCGCCAGTACGCATTCCGGGCCGAACTCTTTCGAAGAGAGGCCGTAGCGGCCGCCGATGGTGCGCGGCAGCGTTTCGCGCTCGCCGCGGTTGAAGGCTTCCGCCAGCGCGGTCATCACGTCGAGATATAACGGTTCAGCGTGAGCGCCGGGCTCTTTGGTACGATCCAGTACGGCAATGGCGCGGGCGCTTTCCGGCAGAGCCTGCAGCAGATGCGCGGCGGAGAACGGGCGATACAAACGAACTTTCAGCACGCCGACTTTTTCCCCACGGCTCAGCAGTTCATCGACCACTTCTTCGCAGGTGCCGATGGCGGAGCCCATAATAACGATAACGCGCTCCGCCTGCGGATGTCCGTAGAATTCAAACGGCTTGTACTGGCGGCCGGTAGCGGCGGCAAAATCGTTCATCGCCGTTTCGACGTGGTCATATACTGCGTCGTACCACGGGTTAGTCGCTTCACGCGACTGGAAATAGGTATCCGGGTTTGCCGACGTCCCGCGAATCACCGGATGTTCAGGATTGAGCGCGCGCTGGCGATGCTCGGCGATTTTATCCTGCGGCAGCAGGGTGCGAATGGTGTCATCCGCCAGCGGAGCGATTTTGTTGATTTCGTGCGAGGTGCGGAAACCATCAAAGAAATGAATAAACGGCACGCGGCTTTGCAGCGTGGCGATATGGGAAATCAGCGCGAAGTCCTGCGCTTCCTGGACGCTGCTGGCGCACAGCATCGCACAGCCGGTCTGGCGCACGGCCATTACGTCGGAGTGGTCGCCGAAAATCGACAACGCATGAGTTGCGACGGTACGGGCGGCGACATGCAGTACAAACGGCATCAACTGGCCGGCCAGTTTATACAGCGTCGGGATCATCAGCAGCAGGCCCTGCGATGAGGTAAAGGAAGTGGAGAGGGCGCCGGTCTGCAGCGCGCCGTGCACGGCGCCGATAGCTCCGGCTTCCGACTGCATTTCGACCACGCGAGGGACATCGCCCCAGACGTTTTTCAGCCCATCGCCAGACCAGGCGTCGGCCTGTTCCGCCATCGTTGAACTGGGCGTAATCGGGTAGATGGCGATAACCTCACTCGTGCGAAACGCGACTGAAGCGACCGCGCCATTACCGTCAATCGTAATCATAAGAAGACACCCTTACATTGCGCAAAAAGAAGGGACCCGTGATACGGCAACGAGTCCTGTTGTTATCTTTTTATTTTAGCAAACGCCCGCGGGGACCATTTTCGCATTTGTGTCCTTGGGAATGTCCTTATCTATGTCTGGATCAATATTTTGGCGGAAATCGGCGTGGAAAGGCGGTTAATACGAGCTTTTCATCATCAACGGGCAGCCCATTGCGTTTGCGGGGAAAAAAATAAGCTATTTATTTTTAAATTTATTCGGCGGCGGCAGAATGCCATTGCCGTGCTATTTCTTAGCGGCGGTGAATTCCCCTCTGCGGTGGA
>CABUCP010000386.1 GCA_902490055.1 uncultured Klebsiella sp.
GGATCCGATTATGAGCCAGACATCAACATTAAAAGGCCAGTGCATCGCAGAGTTTCTCGGTACCGGGTTGTTGATCTTCTTCGGCGTTGGGTGCGTAGCCGCGCTCAAGGTTGCGGGAGCCAGCTTCGGTCAGTGGGAAATCAGCATCATCTGGGGTTTGGGGGTGGCCATGGCTATCTACCTGACCGCCGGCGTATCCGGTGCGCACCTTAACCCGGCGGTCACCATCGCCTTATGGTTATTCGCCTGCTTCGACGGGCGTAAAGTCGTTCCTTTCATTGTTTCTCAATTCGCTGGCGCCTTTTGCGCTGCGGCATTAGTTTACGGGCTTTATTACAATCTTTTCTTCGATTTCGAACACACCCACAATATGGTGCGCGGCAGCGTCGAAAGCCTTGAGCTGGCCGGCGTCTTCTCTACCTACCCGAACCCGCATATCAATCTTGTGCAGGCCTTCGCAGTAGAAATGGTGATTACCGCTATCCTGATGGGGGTGATTTTAGCGCTGACCGATGACGGTAACGGCGTACCGCGCGGCCCGCTGGCCCCGCTGCTGATCGGCCTGTTGATTGCCGTTATCGGCGCCTCTATGGGGCCGCTGACCGGTTTCGCGATGAACCCGGCGCGTGATATTGGGCCGAAAGCCTTCGCCTGGCTGGCAGGCTGGGGCAACGTCGCCTTCACCGGCGGCAAAGATATTCCTTATTTCCTGGTGCCGCTGTGCGCACCGGTGGTCGGCGCGGCGCTGGGCGCATTCAGCTATCGCAAGTTCATCGGCCGCCATCTGCCTTGCGACACCTGCGTCGAGGAAGAGAAAGAATCCGCTTCTTCCACTTCGCAACAAAAAGCTTCGCTGTAATCTGACTACGGGACACCTATTATGACCGAGAAAAAATATATCGTTGCGCTCGACCAGGGCACCACCAGCTCCCGCGCCGTCGTGATGGATCACGATGCCAATATCGTCAGCGTTTCACAGCGTGAATTTGAACAAATTTATCCTAAGCCTGGCTGGGTAGAACACGACCCGATGGAAATCTGGGCATCGCAGAGCTCAACGCTGGTTGAAGTGCTGGCGAAAGCCGACATCAACTCCGACGAAATTGCCGCCATCGGCATCACCAACCAGCGTGAAACCGCTATCGTGTGGGAGCGTGAGACCGGCAAGCCAATCTATAACGCGATCGTCTGGCAGTGTCGCCGCACCGCGGATATCTGCGAACAGCTGAAGCGCGACGGCATGGAAGAGTACATCCGCAAGGCTACCGGCCTGGTAGTGGACCCGTACTTTTCCGGCACCAAAGTGAAGTGGATCCTTGACCACGTCGAAGGCGCCCGCGAGCGGGCAAAACGCGGCGAGCTGCTGTTCGGTACCGTTGATACCTGGCTTATCTGGAAAATGACCCAGGGCCGCGTCCACGTCACCGATTACACCAACGCCTCGCGCACCATGCTGTTCAACATCCACGAGCTGGACTGGGATGACAAAATGCTCGACGCGCTGGATATTCCGCGCGCCATGCTGCCGGAAGTGCGCAAGTCTTCCGAAGTGTACGGCCAGACCAACATCGGCGGTAAAGGCGGCACCCGTATTCCTATCTCCGGCATCGCCGGCGATCAGCAGGCGGCGCTATTCGGCCAGCTGTGCGTCAAAGAAGGGATGGCGAAAAACACCTACGGCACCGGCTGCTTCATGCTGATGAACACCGGCGAAAACGCGGTCACCTCGACCCACGGCCTGCTGACGACCATCGCCTGCGGCCCGACTGGCGAAGTGAACTATGCCCTGGAAGGCGCGGTGTTTATGGCCGGCGCGTCAATTCAGTGGCTGCGCGATGAAATGAAACTCATCAACGATGCCTTCGATTCCGAGTACTTCGCCACCAAGGTAAAAGATACCAACGGCGTATATGTGGTGCCGGCCTTTACCGGCCTCGGCGCGCCGTATTGGGATCCGTATGCGCGCGGCGCAATTTTCGGCCTGACCCGCGGAGTGAACGCCAACCACATTATTCGCGCCACGCTGGAATCTATCGCCTATCAAACGCGTGACGTGCTGGAAGCGATGCAGGCTGATTCCGGCATTCGCCTGCACGCCCTGCGCGTGGACGGCGGCGCGGTCGCCAACAACTTCCTGATGCAGTTCCAGTCCGATATTCTTGGCACTCGCGTCGAGCGTCCGGAAGTACGGGAAGTGACGGCGCTGGGCGCGGCCTACCTGGCCGGTCTGGCCGTTGGCTTCTGGCAGAACCTTGACGAGCTGCAGGAGAAAGCGGTTATCGAGCGTGAATTCCGTCCGGGTATTGAAACCACCGAGCGTAATTACCGCTACAGTGGCTGGAAGAAAGCGGTGAAACGCGCCTTAGCGTGGGAAGAGCACGACGAGTAAACCTCGGTACCGCGCCGGATGGCGACGCTAGCACGTCTTATCCGGCCTACCATGCCGTTACCCGTAGGCCTGATAAGCGCAGCGCCATCAGGCAAAAAAATGCCGGAGGTTAGCTCCGGCATTTCTGTATTAGCCAAATATCGGCAGCAGCAGATACAGCTTAATCACCAACGCGTTGACGATATCGATAAAGAACGCGCCCACCATCGGCACCACCAGGAAGGCCATATGCGACGGGCCAAAACGGTCGGTAATCGCCTGCATATTGGCAATCGCCGTCGGCGTCGCGCCGAGACCAAAACCGCAATGACCGGCTGCCAGTACGGCGGCATCATAGTTCTTGCCCATCATCCGATAGGTCACGAACACCGCATATAGCGCCATTGCCACCGCCTGCACCGCCAGAATGATAATCATCGGCAACGCCAGCGACGCCAGTTCCCACAGCTTGAGGCTCATCAGCGCCATCGCGAGGAACAGCGACAAACTGACGTTACCCAGCACCGACACCGCGCGGTCAAACACGCGATACAGCCCCGCCAGCGCCAGGCCGTTGCTGAGGATCACGCCGATAAACAGCACGCAGACGAAAGTCGGTAATTCGAAAACGCTCCCCGCCAGCAGTTGCGCAACCACCTTGCCTACCGTCAGGCAGATAGCAATTAAGGCGATGCTTTCGATCAGCACCAGCGAGGTGATCACGCGACCCATTTCCGGCTTCTCAAACGCCGTCGGCGCTACCTGATCATCCGGCGTGCCGTCCGGCGATGAAGAGTGCTTCACCAGGTAACGCGCCACCGGGCCGCCGATCAGACCGCCGAGCACCAGCCCGAAGGTTGCGCAAGCCATCGCCACTTCGGTGGCATTCGCAAAGCCGTAGCGCTCAACAAACAGCTTACTCCACGCCGCCCCGGTACCGTGACCGCCGGACAGAGTAATGGAACCGGCCAGCAGGCCCATCAGCGGATCCAGCCCCAGCAGCTTCGCCATGCCGATACCAAGAGCGTTCTGCAGCAGCAGCAGGCCAACCACCACGATCAGGAAAGTGCCAAGCACTTTGCCGCCCGCCCGCAGGCTGGCAAGGTTAGCGTTAAGGCCGATAGTGGCGAAGAATGCCAGCATCAGCGGGTCCTTCAGGCTCATATCGAAATCAATTTCGATATCCATGCTTTTTTTCAGCGCCAGCAGCGCCAGCGCCACCAGCAGGCCGCCGGCGACGGGTTCAGGAATCGTATATTTCTTGAGGAAAGGGACGGTCTGGACGAGCTTTCGGCCTAATAGCAACACCAAGGTTGCGGCAACGAGCGTCGATAAGGTATCGAGATGAAACATAAAAAGAGCTCCTTATGGGCGCATGATCCACTCACACGCGACGGTATTCCCGGTGTCGATTACTTCTCATCTTGAGGAATCGGAAGGCGATTTTAAGCAGAAGCGCGTAAAAAATGA
>CABUCP010000387.1 GCA_902490055.1 uncultured Klebsiella sp.
GGAGATTGGCGATGATTTTTATGTCATGGCGGCGGGTTTAGCTGATTTTCTGCGTTAAGCGCGGCTCACGTTAGCGGCTTTTTCGCAAAAATGAGCCGATCGGGATCGCAATCCCAGCGCGTAATCGTTAGTAATGTTTCAATACGAAACGTGTTTATTTTTTATCTGTTTCAAATCAGAACAAAAAAGGGAAAAATTTTTTTCACCGCCGCTCGCCCTACAGTGATTGCATCGCTCCGGCAGCACGGCCGTTGACGCCATCTATTTCAGGCGCTGCGGCACGACGGCCCGGGCACACATGTCAACAGATGCACTTATTTGAGGGTGAAAGGAATGCTAAAAGTTATTCAATCTCCAGCCAAATATCTCCAGGGACCTGATGCCGCCATGCTGTTTGGCGAATACGCTAAAAACCTGGCCGACAGCTTTTTTGTAATCGCCGATGACTTCGTGATGAAGCTGGCGGGCGACAAATTATTGAACGGCCTGCATAGCCACAATATTAGCTGCCATGCGGAACGGTTTAACGGCGAGTGCAGCCATGCGGAAATCAACCGCCTGATCGCTATTCTTAAGCAGCACGGCTGCCGCGGCGTGGTCGGTATCGGCGGCGGGAAAACCCTCGATACCGCTAAGGCTATCGGCTATTACCAGAAACTGCCGGTGGTGGTGATCCCGACAATTGCCTCAACCGATGCGCCGACAAGCGCGCTGTCGGTTATCTACACCGAGGCGGGCGAGTTTGAAGAGTATCTGATCTACCCGAAAAACCCGGACATGGTGGTGATGGACACGGCGATTATCGCCAAAGCGCCGGTACGCCTGCTGGTGGCCGGGATGGGCGATGCGCTCTCTACCTGGTTTGAAGCCAAAGCCTGCTTTGATGCGCGAGCCACCAGCATGGCGGGCGGGCAGTCCACGGCGGCGGCCTTGAGCCTGGCGCGTCTATGCTATGATACGCTGCTGGCGGAAGGCGAAAAGGCGCGGCTGGCTGCCCAGGCGGGCGTGGTGACCGATGCGCTGGAGCGCATTGTCGAAGCCAACACCTATCTGAGCGGTATCGGCTTTGAGAGCAGCGGTCTGGCCGGCGCGCACGCTATTCACAACGGCTTCACCATTCTTGAAGAGTGCCACCACCTGTATCATGGCGAAAAAGTCGCCTTCGGCACCCTGGCGCAGCTGGTGCTGCAAAACAGCCCGCTGGAAGAGATTGAAACCGTGATGGGCTTCTGCGAAAAAGTCGGCCTGCCGATCACCCTCGCGCAGATGGGCGTGAAAGACGGTATTGAAAGCAAAATCCACGCGGTCGCGAAAGCCACCTGCGCGGAAGGCGAAACCATTCACAATATGCCGTTTCCGGTCACCGCGGATAGCGTCTATGCCGCCATCCTCACCGCTGACCTGCTTGGACAGCAGTGGCTGGCGCGTTAATTCGTTTTCGCCTGACCGAGACGCCGCAGCGTAATGCGGCGTGAACTTCCCCCTCCGGCAGCCGCTGCCGGAGGGTTTTGTCGTTTTAACAGTGTTAACTACAGCGGAAAATGGATATGGCAGCTCAGATTCAGGGCGCGGAAAATGAAGTTTCAGCCGTTATCAGCCAGTCGTGGCATCGCTGCAGCAAATTTATGCAGCGGGAAACCTGGCAGGCGCCGCATCAGGCGCAGGGGCTGACCTTTGAATCGATTTGCCGGCGCAAAACCGCGCTGCTGACCATCGGCCAGGCGGCGCTGGAAGATGCATGGGAGTTTATGGCCAACCGCCCTTGCGCGCTGTTTATCCTTGATGAATCAGCCTGTATTCTCAGCCGCTGCGGTCATCCGCAGACCCTGGAACAGCTGGCGGAACTGGGATTTCGCGCCGGTAGCTACTGCGCGGAGAGCATTATCGGCACCTGCGCGCTGTCGCTGGCCTCGATGCTCGGGCAGCCGGTCAACACCGCGGGCGACGAGCACTTTAAGCAGGCGCTGCGCCGCTGGTCGTTTAGTTCGACGCCGGTGTTCGATAACCACGGCCGCCTGTTTGGATCGATTTCGCTGTGTTGCCTGCGCGAAGAGTGGGCCGCGGCGGATCTGTCGCTGACGTTGGCTATCGCCCGCGAAGTGGGTAACTCGCTGCTGACCGATAGCCTGCTGGCCGAATCAAACCGCCACCTCAATCAGATGTACGGCCTACTGGAAAGTATGGACGACGGGGTAATGGCGTGGAACGAACAAGGGGTGCTGCAGTTTCTCAACGTGCAGGCGGCCACGCTGCTGCATCTTGATACCCAGGCCAGCCAGGGGCGCAATATCAACGAACTGCTGACGCTACCCGCGCTGCTGCGCCGCGCGATTAAACAGGCCCGCGGTCTCAATCATGTAGAAGTGACCTTTGAAAGCCAGCATCAGTTTATCGACGCGGTGATCACCCTGAAGCCTATCGTGGAAGAGCAGGGCAATAGCTTCATTTTACTGCTCCACCCGGTGGAGCAGATGCGCCAGTTGATAACCAGCCAGCTTGGCAAAGTGAGCCATACCTTCGAAAAGATGTCGGCGGATGACCCGGAAACCCGGCGGCTGATCCACTTTGGCCGCCAGGCGGCGCGCGGCGCGTTCCCGGTGCTACTGTGCGGTGAGGAAGGCGTTGGTAAAGAATTGCTGAGCCAGGCGATCCATAACGAAAGCGAGCGCGCGCCAGGCCCCTATATTTCGGTTAACTGCCAGCTGTATGCCGATAGCGTGCTGGGGCAGGATTTTATGGGCAGCGCGCCAACCGACGATGAAAACGGCCGTCTTAGCCGCCTTGAGCTCGCCAACGGCGGCACGCTATTCCTCGAGAAGATTGAGTATCTGGCCCCTGAACTACAATCGGCGCTGCTGCAGGTCATTAAACAGGGCGTGCTGACGCGTCTTGATGCCCGGCGGCTGATCCCGGTGGATGTGAAAGTCATTGCGACCACCACCGTTGATCTCGCCAACCTGGTTGAGCAGAACCGCTTTAGTCGCCAGCTGTACTACGCGCTGCACTCGTTTGAGATAGTCATTCCACCGCTGCGGGCGCGGCGCGGCAGCATTCCTTCGCTGGTGCATAGCCGTCTGCGGCGGTTGGAGAAACGCTTTTCATCGCGCCTGAAGGTCGATGACGACGCGCTGGCCCAACTGACCGCCTACTCGTGGCCGGGCAACGATTTTGAGCTCAATAGCATTATTGAGAATATCGCGATGAGCAGCGATAACGGCCATATTCGCCTGAGTAATCTTCCCGAACATCTCTTCTCAACCCGCCCGACCGGCGAGACGGCGTCATCGCTGCTGCCGCCCAGCCTGACCTTTAGCGCTATCGAAAAAGAGGCGATTATCCAGGCGGCAAGGGTCACCAGCGGGCGAGTACAGGAGATGTCGCAACTGTTGAATATTGGCCGCACCACGCTGTGGCGCAAGATGAAGCAGTACGATATTGACGCCAGCCAGTTTAAGCGCCGGGGGCAGGATAAGAGCTAAGGCCGCGGCGTTAATATTTTTCTGGCAGCTCGTTGACGATATCCACGAGCTCGCCGTTTTTCATCGTGATATAGCCACCGTTTTTCAGATCGGAAAGTACCTGGAACAGATAGCTACGCGACATTTTTGTGCGTCGCAGGATAAAGTTCGCCAGGCTCGGATCGTGTAAAACACCTTCATTTTTCTGCTTGAGAAACATTTTACTCAGCCCGACAAATTCACCTACCTGATGAACATGATGGCCATCACGCTGGCGTTTTTGCTCGATGCGCATGACGAAAGAGCCATTGGTACCCGCTATTTTGTCATTCGCTCCATGATTTATCGCTATCTCAAGCAGAAAAATGAAGGTGTTTTAC
>CABUCP010000388.1 GCA_902490055.1 uncultured Klebsiella sp.
AATAAAGCAAATGAATTATTGGTCACTATTAATGCGTAAAATCTACAGCAAGGAGCCGATTTTCCATGCTAAACCATAGGCCAACGCACTGAGTAATGTGGGGATAATAATGCTACGCGTTTTCCAGAAGCTCAGCCCAAGCACGGCAAAACCTACCAGAGTTGGCAGCAGTCGGCGGCTGTCGGCGAGAATTTCCGGCACGCTGGATACCACCAATAACGCGCAGATGGAGGCGATGCCGATGGTGTCGAGTAAAATGCTTATCGGCCCGCGCTGTGCTGCGCGGGCGCCGTTGGCGCGCAGGCGCAGCGGCAGATAGCGGAACAGGTAGTTCACCCCGCCCACCACAACGCCGAGAATCAGCACATTAGTGTTCATGCGTTTTCCCCTGCAGGCTGGCCTGAATCAACGCTGTCAGACAGCCACAAACGATCCCTGCCAGAATCGCCGCCGGAATAGAAACCAGGATGATTCCGCCTAATGCGCCGGCCAGCGCGGCGGTGACGCTGAGCGACTGCTTACGCTGGAATGACGCCAGCAGGAAGCTCATAAATAACGCCGGCAGCATAAAGCCGAGCGCCGCTTCCACCGCCGGATAATCGGTCAACAGGCCGTTGCCGGAGTATGCGCCGATCAGCGTGCCGAACACCCAGGATCCCCAGGAGGTGAAGGCAATGCCGAGCATCCAGTTTTCGCTCCAGCGGCGATTGTCGCGCACCAGCTTAGCGGTGGCGGCGGCGAAGACTTCATCGGTGAGGCCAAAAGCCCATAGCGCGGTCTTCTTTTTATTGAGCGCCTGATGGATGCGGCTACGTAACGAAGGCCCGTACAGCACGTGGCGTACGTCCATCGCCATCACCGTAAGCGCCGCCACCCACAGCGAGCTGCCGGCGGCAAGCATCGCGGTAATAACGAACTGGCTGGCGCCGGCGTAAATAATGCAGGAAAAAAACAGGCTCTCCAGCGGCGTAAAACCGAGACGAGTGGCGTTCAGGCCGAAGGCGAAAGCGACGGGAATATAGCTAATAACGATGGGCAGGCTGTCTTTGATACCTTCAGCAATCGACGCATCGCGGGCTGGTGGCGCTTGCGTCAGCGTGGCAGGATTTTCCATATCGGCGACTTATTAATAACTCATGTGAATATCACGCATTGAAAGATGAGATAACCTTAGCAGAGAGCGGCGCGCCTTCACAATTGCTAAAAATGATAAATCCAACTATATGCGAAAAATATGCATAATTACTCAAAGGCGACCAACTGAAGGGGATAAAAAATCCCCCGAAGCGGCGAACCGTTCCGGGGGAGGGGGAGATTATTTCTGCGCCGCCAGCGCCTCTTTCACCCAGCCATCAAACAGTTGCTGGTGGGCTTTGATCCAGCCGTCAACGTGGCCGTTGATATCGGCTTCTGAAGCATGGCCCTCATGCATCATCGCGTTCTCGGCGTTGATATCGGCAATCGGCAGCTTCATCAGGCTAAACAGCTTCGCCGCCGCCGGGTTTTTCTCGGCCCAGGCTTTGTTGGCGACGATATGCATGGTGTTCACCGGGAAGCCGTAATTGACGCCGTTCGGCAGCTTGGTGTCGATATCTTTCTGCTCGCCCGGCAGGGAAGAGAAAGGTACCTGCAGCCACACCACATCTTTGCCCGGTTTCAGCACGTCGCTGACCCAATATGGCGTCCAGGTGTAGTAAAGAATCGGTTTGCCTTCTTTATATCGGGCGATGGTGTCGGCCATCATCGCCGCGTAGTTACCCTGGTTGTGTACCACTTTATTGTTCAGACCATAGGCGTCAATCTGATGATTGATGACCGCCTCGCAGCCCCAGCCCGGCGTACAGCCGGTGAGATCGGCTTTGCCGTCGCCATTGGTATCAAACAGTTTGGCGATTTTCGGGTCTTTCAGTTGGTCGATAGATTTGATGTGATATTGCTCGGCGGTTTTCTTATCGATCAGGTAGCCCTGCGCCGCGCCGGTGACAAAAGTACCTTCACGGTAGAACTTTTTATCGCCGCCCGCAGAGGCGTACATATCATCGTGCAGCGGTTTCCAGTTGGTGGCGATGTAGGTGGTATCGCCAGCGGCGATAGAGGTGTAGGCGACGTTATAGTCGACTTCGCTCGGTTTCTCGACGGTATAGCCCAGCTTTTCCAGCGCGCGGCTAACCAGCAGCGTCTGGAAGGTCTCTTCCGAAATGGTGCTCTGCGCCGGTTTTACGGTGATGCCTTTACCCGGCAGCTCGGCGGCAAATGCGCTGGTGGTGACGAGGGCGGTAAACGCTGTGGCAAGGAGAATAGTATGTCGCATCGTTGTTCCTTCTCTTATTTACAGAAAGGGCGGATGATCAGCCCCAGAGGTCCGGTGGTGTACCAGCGGCGGTTGCCGCGGCTACGCGAATCGCGGCCGACGGCCTGGGTCAGGCGGTCGAGGATAATCGCGAGGATAACAATCCCCACCCCGCCGACGCTCGCCAGACCCATATCCAGGCGGCCAATACCGCGCAGAACCATTTGTCCGAGGCCGCCGACGGCGATCATTGAGGCGATAACCACCATCGATAGCGCCAGCATCAGCGTCTGGTTGACCCCGGCCATGATGGTCGGCATGGCCAGCGGCAGCTGTACTTTAAACAGCAGCTGACGCGGGCTGGCGCCGAAAGATCGCGAGGCTTCAATCAGATCCTCCGGCACCTGGTTGATACCGAGGATCGTCAGGCGAACTATCGGCGGCAGAGCGAAGATAATCGTCACCACCACGCCGGGGACGTTACCGATACCAAACAGCATGACGATCGGCACCAGATAAACAAACGCTGGGGTGGTCTGCATCGCATCGAGCAGCGGGCGGATGACTTTCGCCGCCCGCGGGCTGCGCGCCAGCCAGATCCCGAGAGGAAGGCCGATTATCATACAGAACAGCAGAGCGGTAAGAACCAGCGCCAGGGTGACCATCGCCTGCGACCAGGCGCCGATAGCCCCGATAGCGACCAGCGATACCAGCGTAGCGACCCCCATGCCGACGCTGGAAATCTGCCAGGCGATTAATGCAAAGAGAATAATCGCTACCGGCGCCGGCATCCCCAACAGCAGTTGCTGAAAGGCGCTGAGAATATAATCCACCGGCACGCGGATCCCCTGGAACAGCGGGCGGAAGTGCAGCACGATCCAGTCGATAGCGTGGGTGACCCAGCTATCAAGCGGGATCAGCGTTTTATGGAACGGGTCCATAATGTTGAAATGTTCCGGCTGCGGCGCGGGCGCGCTGTTCAGCCAGTCGGCGCCGCCGCCATCAGCGGGCGCCGGCGTTGGGTTGCCCCAGGCGTCGGCAGGCTGTGACTGCGCCGCGCTGTCCGCTGATGATGCGGTATCCCATGGGTTAGATTGATCAGCCATTGTTTGCCCCCTCGCGATCTAAAGCCTGTAGCAGCATGCGTTTTGAAATAATGCCGAGATACTGGTGCCCTTCATCCACCACCGGGACCGCGCAGGGCGCCTGGCCGACGTGGGAGAGCAGGTCGCTGAGCGGCGTTTGCGCCTCCACCGCCTGCGGGGAGTCAATTAACGCCGCATCGAGTCCCTGATTTTCGCTGAGCGCGCTTTTCAAAGAATCGATTGAGACAATGCCGACAAACTTATTACCGCGCTCGATGACGTAGCCATATTCGCGGTCCTCATCCTGCAATAATTTCAGCGCCGAACGGGGGCCGAAACCGGGGGTTTTACGAATCAGGCCAACCGGACTACGGCGGGCAATATCCTTGGCGCTAAATACCTGACTAATATCGACGCCGCGGAAGAAGGTGCGGACATAATCATTGGC
>CABUCP010000389.1 GCA_902490055.1 uncultured Klebsiella sp.
CGCTTTACATAGGACAATGATATAAACATAAGAATCACAGGATGGACATGAATATCCTTGATTTGTTCCTGAAGGCGAGCCTTCTGGTTAAACTTATCATGTTGATTTTGATTGGTTTTTCTATCGCTTCCTGGGCCATTATCATTCAGAGAACGCGTATCCTTAATACCGCCAGCCGCGAAGCCGAAGCTTTTGAAGATAAGTTCTGGTCCGGCATTGAACTGTCTCGCCTGTATCAGGAGAGCCAGGGCCGTCGCGACAGCCTCGCCGGTTCGGAGCAGATTTTCTACAGCGGCTTTAAAGAGTTCGCTCGTCTGCATCGCGCGAACAGCCACGCGCCGGAAGCGATTGTCGAAGGGGCGTCGCGCGCGATGCGCATCTCGATGAACCGCGAGCTGGAAACCCTGGAAACGCATATTCCGTTCCTCGGCACCGTGGGTTCCATCAGCCCGTATATCGGTCTGTTCGGTACCGTCTGGGGGATCATGCACGCCTTTATCGCCCTCGGCGCGGTGAAGCAAGCAACGCTGCAGATGGTTGCGCCGGGTATTGCTGAAGCGCTGATCGCCACGGCAATTGGTCTGTTCGCCGCGATCCCGGCGGTAATGGCATATAACCGCCTGAACCAGCGCGTGAACAAACTTGAACTGAACTACGACAACTTTATGGAAGAGTTCACCGCCATTCTGCACCGTCAGGCGTTTACCAGCAGCGAAAGCAATAAGGGGTAAGCCATGGCCAGAGCACGTGGACGCGGACGTCGCGAACTGAAGTCCGAGATCAACATCGTTCCGCTGCTGGATGTCCTGTTGGTGCTGTTGCTTATCTTTATGGCGACAGCGCCGATCATTACGCAGAGCGTGGAAGTCGATCTGCCGGACGCCACGGAGTCGCAAGCGGTGAAAAGCAACGATGAACCACCGGTTATCGTTGAAGTCTCCGGGGTAGGGCAGTACAGCGTGAAGGTCGGTCAGGAAACGCTGTCCCAACTGCCGCCGGAGCAGGTGATTGCCGAAGCGAAGCGCCGACTCGAAGCGAACGAGAAGACGGTGTTCCTCATCGGTGGCGCAAAAGATGTGCCTTACGATGAAATTATTAAAGCGCTTAACCTGTTGCATAGCGCAGGGGTTAAATCGGTTGGCTTAATGACCAAGCCTATTTAATCGGCCCGCGAATAGCGCGGTGGTGGAAATCGATAGCCTTCCGCCGCCGCGGCTTAGCGGCAACAGGCGAACAGTTTTTGGGAACCGATAGTGTCAAAGGCAACCGAACAAAACGATAAGCTTAAACGAGCGATCATAGTTTCAGTGGTGCTGCACATCATTTTGATTGCGCTGCTGATCTGGAGTTCGTTCGATGAGCATCTGGATGCTTCTGCCGGTGGCGGCGGAGGTTCATCCATCGATGCGGTGATGGTCGATCCTGGCGCGGTGGTTAACAACTACAACCGTCAGCAGCAACAGCAGTCCAGCGCTCGTCGCGCTGCCGAGCAGCGTGAAAAGCAGGCTCAGCAGCAGGCCGAAGAGTTGCGAGAAAAACAGGCTGCTGAACAGGAACGCCTGAAACAAATGGAACAAGAACGTCTGCAGGCGCAGGAAGCCGCGAAAGAGGCTAAAGAGCAGCAGAAACAGGCTGAAGAGGCCGCCGCTAAGGCCGCCGCCGCGGCAAAAGCGAAAGCTGATGCCCAGGTGAAAGAGGCGCAGGAAGCAGCGGCGAAAGCTGCCGCTGATGCCAAAGCGAAGGCCGACGCCCAGGCGAAAGTCGCGGAAGCGGCGGCCGCTAAAGCTGCAGCAGACGCGAAGAAACAGGCTGAAGCCGAGGCGTCGAAAGCCGCTGCGGATGCGCAGAAGAAAGCCGAAGCGGCAGCAGCGAAGAAAGCTCAGCAAGATGCCGAGAAGAAAGCGCAGCAGGAAGCGGCGAAACAGGCGGCAGCAGAAAAGGCCGCCGCCCAGAAAGCCGCCGCCGCTGAAAAAGCTGCCGCCGAGAAGGCTGCCGCGGAAAAAGCCGCAGCCGCAGAGAAAGCTGCTGCCGCCAAAGCGGCAGCGGCAGAAAAAGCTGCTGCTGATAAAGCGGCCAAAGCCGCCGCCGCTAAGGCCGCAGCGGCCAAGAAAGCCGCTGCGGCAAAAGAAGCTAATGGCGTCGACGATCTTCTTGGCGACCTGAGCTCGGGTAAGAATGCGCCGAAAGGTAACACCAGCGGTAGCGCTGGGGGCTCTTCTCCTGCTAAAGGAAGTAAACCGGGGCAGGGTGGCGCTTCGCAGGCTGAGATTGCCAGCTATATATCGCAGGTTCAGGCCGCGATAAAAGGCCATCTCTACGACTGGGATACGTACAAGGGTAAAGTGTGTACGTTACGCGTTAACCTGGCTCAGGATGGAACGTTATTGAGTGTGAAATCGGAAGGTGGCGATCCGGCATTCTGTCAGCAGATGCTGGCGGCTACCAGTCGGATGAGCAAGTTCCCTAAACCGCCGTCGCAGGCCGTTTATGAAACATTCAAAAATGCGCCACTGGACTTTAAACCATAAGTAGAAAATTCCCCGTGCAAGCGGGGAAAAACAATCTATGGTAGTCACAGGGTTTTGGTAGTTTTGTGTATTTGAGTTTGTTAACATTCTGCTAAATTATCGTGGGCTTTCCGCCCGGATAAGGGAGATATGATGAAGCAGGCATTACGAGTAGCATTTGGTTTTTTGATGCTGTGGGCGGCGGTGCTGCACGCAGAAGTACGCATCGAGATCACCCAAGGGGTGGACTCGGCACGCCCAATCGGCGTGGTGCCATTCCAGTGGGCTGGACCGGGCGCTGCACCTGAAGATATTGGCGGCGTGGTCGCGGCTGACCTGCGCAATAGCGGCAAGTTTAATCCGCTGGATCGCTCGCGCCTGCCTCAGCAGCCGGGCAGCGCTCAGGAAGTGCAGCCTGCGGCATGGTCCGCGCTGGGTATTGACGCCGTGGTCGTCGGCCAGGTGACGCCGAACCCGGATGGTTCTTATAACGTTGCGTATCAGCTGGTGGATACCGGCGGCGCGCCGGGCACTATCCTTGCGCAGAACTCCTATAAAGTGACTAAGCAGTATCTGCGCTATGCGGCGCACACTGCCAGCGACGCGGTTTTCGAAAAGCTGACCTCTATTAAAGGCGCTTTCCGTACCCGTATCGCTTATGTGGTCCAAACCAACGGCGGTCAGTTCCCGTATGAGCTGCGCGTCTCTGACTACGATGGCTATAACCAGTTCCTGGTGCACCGTTCCTCGCAGCCGCTGATGTCGCCGGCATGGTCTCCTGATGGTTCTAAACTGGCCTATGTGACCTTCGAAAGCGGTCGTTCCGCGCTGGTTGTTCAGACCCTGGCGAATGGCGCTGTCCGTCAGATTGCTTCCTTCCCGCAGCACAACGGTGCGCCGGCGTTCTCGCCGGACGGCAGCAAGCTGGCATTCGCTCTGTCGAAAACCGGTAGCCTGAACCTGTACGTGATGGACCTCGGCTCCGGCCAGATGCGTCAACTGACCAACGGTCGCAGCAACAACACCGAGCCAAGCTGGTTCCCGGATAGCCAAAACCTGGCGTTTACCTCCGACCAGGCCGGCCGTCCTCAGGTGTATAAAATGAACATCAACGGCGGTACGCCGCAGCGTATTACCTGGGAAGGCTCGCAGAACCAGGACGCTGACGTCAGCGCTGATGGCAAAACGATGGTAATGGTTAGCTCGGCCAACGGTCAGCAACACATTGCCAAACAAGATCTGGAAGCGGGTGGTGTGCAGGTTCTGTCATCAACGTTTTTAGATGAAACGCCAAGTCTGGCACCTA
>CABUCP010000390.1 GCA_902490055.1 uncultured Klebsiella sp.
ATCTGCCCACCGCCCGCCCACGTTCGCTGATTAGCGGCGAGCGTATGGATAAGATTAAATGGGGGCCAAACTGGGAAGAACTACTCGGCGGCGAGTTTGAAAAACGCGCCAAAGACCGTAACTTCGAAGCCATGCAGAAAGAGATGTATGGCCAGTTTGAAAACACCTTCATGATGTATCTGCCGCGCCTGTGCGAACACTGCCTCAATCCGAGCTGTGTCGCAACCTGCCCGAGCGGCGCTATTTACAAGCGTGAAGAAGACGGCATCGTGCTGATCGACCAGGATAAATGCCGCGGCTGGCGTATGTGCATCAGCGGCTGTCCGTACAAAAAAATCTACTTTAACTGGAAGAGCGGCAAATCGGAAAAATGCATCTTCTGCTACCCGCGTATTGAATCCGGCCAACCGACGGTCTGTTCCGAGACCTGCGTGGGGCGCATCCGCTACCTTGGCGTGCTGCTGTACGATGCGGACCGCATCGAAGAAGCGGCCAGCACCGAGCATGAAACCGACCTCTACGAACGCCAGTGCGATGTGTTCCTTAATCCGAACGATCCGGCGGTCATCGAAGAAGCCCTGAAACAGGGTATTCCGCATAACGTGATTGAAGCGGCGCAGAAATCGCCGGTGTATAAACTGGCGATGGACTGGAAGCTGGCGCTGCCTCTGCACCCGGAATACCGCACTCTGCCAATGGTTTGGTACGTCCCGCCGCTGTCGCCGATTCAGTCCGTCGCTGATGCGGGCGGCCTGCCGAGCAACGGCAATATTCTGCCGGCGGTCGAGAACCTGCGTATTCCGGTGCAATATCTGGCGAACTTGTTGAGCGCCGGCGATACCGGCCCGGTGCTGCGCGCGCTGAAACGTATGATGGCGATGCGTCACTACAAACGCTCGCAAACCGTTGAAGGCGTGACCGATACACGTGCGATTGAAGAAGTGGGCCTCAGCGTTGAGCAGGTAGAAGAGATGTATCGCTACCTGGCTATCGCCAACTACGAAGATCGCTTCGTGATCCCCACCAGCCATCGCGAACTGGCGGAGGATGCCTTCCCCGAGCGCAACGGCTGCGGCTTTACCTTCGGCGATGGCTGCCACGGTTCTGACACCAAGTTCAACCTGTTCAACAGCCGTCGCATTGATGCCATTGACGTCGGAGATGTTCGTCGGCATGGGGAGGGAGAGTAATGCGGATCCTCAAAGTCATCGGTCTGCTGCTGGAGTATCCCGACGAAGTGCTGTGGGAAAACCGTGAGGAGGCGCTGACGCTGGTCAGCGCCGATGCGCCGGCCCTGACACCCTTCGTCGAGCCGCTACTGGCGGCGCCGCTGCTCGACCGTCAGGCCGAATGGTGTGAAGTGTTCGAACGCGGCCGCGCCACGTCGCTGCTGCTGTTTGAACATGTTCACGCCGAATCGCGCGACCGCGGCCAGGCGATGGTCGACCTGATGAACCAGTATGAACAGGTGGGCCTACAAATTGATTGCCGCGAACTGCCGGATCACCTGCCGCTTTACCTGGAGTATCTCAGCATTCTGCCGTTAGCCGACGCCCGTGAGGGTTTGCAGAATATCGCGCCGATTCTCGCCCTGATCGGCGGGCGCTTAAAGCAGCGAGAATGCGAGTACTATCTACTCTTTGATACCCTTCTGGCGCTGGCGGACAGCAAGTTAAATAGTGACAGTGTCACCAAGCAGGTGGCGAGCGAAAAGCGTGATGACACGCGCCAGGCGCTGGATGAAGTGTGGGAGGAGGAGCAGGTGAAATTTATTGAAGATAATGCGACCGCTTGCGATAGCTCGCCGATGCAAGCTTATCAACGACGCTTTAGCCAGGATGTGGCGCCGCAGTACGTCGACATCCGTGCCGGAGGCCCGAAATGATACAGTATTTAAACGTCTTCTTTTACGATATCTACCCTTACCTCTGCGGCACCGTGTTTCTGGTCGGCAGTTGGCTACGTTACGATTACGGGCAATATACCTGGCGCGCCTCATCAAGCCAGATGCTCGATAAACGTGGGATGGTGTTGTGGTCGAACTTATTTCATATCGGCATCCTCGGCATCTTCTTTGGCCACTTCTTCGGAATGCTGACGCCGCACTGGGTCTATTCGTGGTTCCTGCCGATGTCGCAGAAGCAGGTGATGGCGATGGTGTTGGGGGGCGTATGCGGTGTCCTCACGCTGGTCGGCGGGATTGGCCTGCTGGTGCGCCGTCTGACCAACCCGCGCATTCGCGCCACCTCCACCACCGCGGATATTCTGATCCTGTGCATTCTGCTGATTCAGTGCGCGCTGGGGCTGACGACTATTCCGTTCTCCGCCCAACATCCTGACGGCAGCGAAATGCTGAAGCTGGTCGATTGGGCGCAGGCCGTTGTCACCTTCCACGGCGGCGCTTCGGCGCACCTCGACGGCGTCGCGTGGATTTATCGCGTGCATCTGGTGCTGGGGATGACCATCTTCCTGATCTTCCCGTTTACCCGTCTGGTGCACGTCTGGAGCGCGCCGATAGAGTACTTCACCCGCCGCTATCAGGTGGTGCGTTCCCGGCGCTGAAAAGTAATTACATCTACAAACCGCATTAATCACTAACCCGGACGAGGCGCTCGCGCCGACTCCGGGTAATATTCATCGGCCCTAGCCCCGGCCTTTATGCCGGATGGCGGCTACGCCTTATCCGGCCTACAACAACGACAATACGCTTTCCTCGACGCCGAACAGCGGGGTAGCCCGGACGAGGCGCTCGCGCCGACTCCGGGGATTTCCCGGCCCGCGCCACGCTATGCCGGGCTACAACAGCTCACCGCCACCGGGCATCATAAGCGTTACTTCCCGGCTTCCGGATGGGTATCAAACGCCGCCATCACCGCCGCCAGCGCGGCCTCGCTGAAGCCGTGCTTCGGGTCATCGACGCCGAGCCCAAAGCGGGTTTGCAGCGCCTCGTACAGCGCCGGGACATCCGGGAGATCCACCTTTTCCACCACGTGGTTATTTTCCCAGTGGGTAAAGTGGAAATTAGTCAGGGTCATTTTCCCGCCGTCCGGCAGATGGCGGCACATCAACAGATGGTGACGAAAATGCGACTGCGGCCAGTGCGCAGACCAGAAGTTGCCCATCACATAATCAGAAGCATACTGTCGCCCCAGATCGAAATGGTACATCGACTGCCAATGCTCATGATGGTTGAACTGCAGCGTCCACTCATCGCCTTCGTGCACCAGGCGATAAATTCCGTGCGGCGTATGCTGCGGAATATCGGCCAGTAGCTTAATCGGCGCGGTCAGCGTTTGCCCCCCAAAGCCGACATCGGCAATCCAGCGTTCGCCTTCAACTTCGACCAGCAACAAACGATGGGTGCGCGGCGGCATCTGCGGCGGGTTGGCCAGCACCACGCGACCCAACAGGCTACGTACCGAAAAACCGATCTCGCTTAATGCCCGCTGCAAAAGCCCGTTCTGTTCAAAACAGTAGCCGCCGCGGCGGGCGGTGATTAACTTTTCTTCCAGCGCGCGATCGTCAAGGTGGATTTCGCGCGGCAGCAGAACATCCAGGTTCTCGAACGGAATCGCGCTATTGTGATGGCTGTGCAGCGCCCGCAGGGTGTCTACTGAAACATCGGGGGTTCCCGTCCAGGCCAGACGAGAAAAATACGCGCTTAAAAATGGGGTCATCAACGTCTCCAGCTTTTGGTGTCCGACATTTATAGCCTATTTTCCCCGCCTGACGGCGTATTTTGTGCGATCGCCGTTAGCTGATATCTGATTTACGCCACGGTTGACGTATT
>CABUCP010000391.1 GCA_902490055.1 uncultured Klebsiella sp.
CCGCCGGTGTCGAAGCAATGCAGGTGATTACCGGTAGCCGTAAAGCACCGCACCCGAAGTATTTTGTTGGTGAAGGTAAGGCTGTTGAAATTGCGGAAGCCGTAAAAGCGACCGGCGCCTCGGTCGTGCTGTTCGATCATGCCTTGAGTCCGGCCCAGGAACGCAACCTGGAGCAGCTATGCGAATGCCGGGTTATCGATCGCACAGGCCTGATTTTAGATATTTTTGCCCAGCGAGCGCGGACCCACGAAGGGAAACTGCAGGTTGAGCTGGCGCAGCTACGCCATCTGGCCACGCGTCTGGTACGCGGCTGGACCCACCTTGAAAGGCAAAAGGGCGGGATTGGTTTGCGTGGCCCGGGTGAAACCCAGCTCGAAACCGACCGTCGATTGCTGCGTAATCGCATTATGCAGATCCTGTCGCGACTGGAAAAAGTAGAAAAACAGCGCGAACAAGGTCGGCGTTCACGCGCGAAGGCCGATATCCCAACCGTATCGCTGGTGGGGTATACCAACGCCGGAAAATCAACGCTGTTCAATCAGATCACCGAGGCGGAAGTCTATGCCGCGGACCAGCTGTTCGCGACTCTGGACCCAACGTTGCGCCGTATTAACGTTACTGACGTCGGCGAAACGGTACTGGCTGACACCGTAGGCTTTATTCGCCATTTGCCGCATGATTTAGTGGCGGCGTTTAAAGCTACCTTGCAGGAGACGCGTCAGGCGACGCTGTTGCTGCATGTGATCGACGCGGCAGATGTCCGCGTGCAGGAAAATATTGATGCGGTAAATACGGTCCTTGCCGAAATCGAGGCCGATGAAATCCCGTCATTGCTGGTGATGAACAAAATCGATGTACTTGACGATTTTGAACCGCGCATCGACCGGGATGAAGAGAATAAACCGATTCGGGTCTGGCTCTCCGCCCAGACCGGAGTTGGCGTTCCACTGCTTTTCCAGGCGTTAACAGAGCGTCTTTCCGGCGAAGTGGCCCAGCATACGCTGCGCTTACCGCCGCAGGAAGGCCGCCTGCGAAGCCGTTTCTATCAGCTTCAGGCGATAGAAAAAGAGTGGATGGAGGATGACGGCAGCGTAAGCCTGCAAGTGCGCATGCCCATCGTGGACTGGCGTCGCCTCTGCAAACAAGAGCCTGCGTTGGTCGACTACGTGGTTTGACCTGGCCTGAAGATATTAACCCCTGTGGGGATATCAAAAACAAATATGGAGCATATACATGGCGTGGAATCAGCCCGGTAATAACGGACAGGACCGCGACCCGTGGGGAAGCAGCAAAAATGGCGGCAACTCTGAGGGAAATGGCAACAAAGGTGGTCGCGAGCAGGGGCCGCCCGATCTGGATGATATCTTCCGCAAGTTAAGCAAAAAACTTGGCGGTCTCGGCGGCGGTAAAGGCGGCCAGGGTGGCGGTAATGTGACTCAGGGGCCTCGTGGTCCGATGGGCGGGCGCATTGTCGGCATCGTTGCTGCAGCGGCGGTAATTATCTGGGCGGCCAGCGGTTTCTATACCATCAAGGAAGCGGAACGTGGTGTGGTGACGCGCTTTGGTAAATTCAGCCATCTGGTTGAGCCTGGCCTGAACTGGAAACCGACCTTTGTCGATAATGTGCAGGCGGTGAACGTCGAATCGGTTCGCGAGCTGGCGGCGTCCGGCGTGATGCTGACCTCCGATGAGAACGTCGTGCGCGTTGAGATGAACGTCCAGTACCGGGTAACCGATCCGGAACGCTACCTGTTTAGCGTGACCAGCGCCGACGATAGTCTGCGCCAGGCCACCGACAGCGCCCTGCGCGGCGTTATCGGTAAGTACACCATGGACCGTATCCTGACTGAAGGCCGTACCGTTATTCGTAGCGATACCCAGCGCGAGCTGGAAGAGACCATTCGCCCGTACAACATGGGTATCACCCTGCTGGACGTCAACTTCCAGACGGCGCGTCCACCGGAAGAGGTGAAGGCCGCGTTTGATGACGCGATTGCCGCGCGTGAGAACGAACAGCAGTACATCCGCGAAGCGGAAGCCTACACCAACGAAGTTCAGCCGCGTGCCAACGGTCAGGCGCAGCGTATCCTCGAAGAGGCGCGCGCGTATAAGACTCAGACCGTACTGGAAGCACAGGGTGAAGTGGCTCGCTTTGCGAAGATCCTGCCGGAATATAAAGCCGCGCCGGAAATTACCCGTGAGCGTCTGTATATCGAAACCATGGAAAAAGTGCTGAGCCATACCCGCAAAGTGCTGGTTAACGACAACAAGGGCGGCAACCTGATGGTTCTGCCGTTGGATCAGATGCTGAAAGGCGCCGGCGCGCCGGCAAAGAGCGATAGCAGTGGCGCAAGCGATCTGCTGCGCCTGCCGCCTGCGTCCAGCTCAAGCAGCGCCAGCAGCTCATCAACCTCGAGTTCAACCGGGGGTACCATTATGGACCAACGCCGCGCTAACGCGCAGCGTAACGACTACCAGCGTCAGGGGGAATAACGATGCGTAAATCTGTTATCGCGATCATTGTCGTCGTGCTGGTAGTACTCTACATGTCTGTCTTCGTTGTTAAAGAAGGCGAGCGTGGCATTACGCTGCGCTTTGGTAAAGTTCTGCGCGATGATGAGAACAAGCCGCTCGTGTATGCGCCAGGTCTGCACTTCAAGATTCCATTTATTGAATCCGTGAAGATGCTGGATGCGCGTATTCAGACCATGGACAACCAGGCCGATCGCTTTGTTACCAAAGAGAAAAAAGACCTGATCGTTGATTCCTACATCAAGTGGCGTATCAGCGACTTTAGCCGTTACTATCTGGCGACCGGCGGCGGCGACGTCTCCCAGGCCGAAGTGCTGCTGAAGCGTAAGTTCTCTGACCGTCTGCGTTCTGAAATCGGTCGTCTGGACGTGAAGGACATCGTTACCGACTCCCGCGGTCGTCTGACCCTGGAAGTGCGTGATGCGCTGAACTCTGGTTCTGCTGGCACGGAAGATGAAGTGACGACTCCGGCAGCCGATGACGCCATCGCTAAAGCGGCGGAGCGTGTAGAAGCGGAAACTAACGGTAAGGTTCAGGTGATCAACCCGAACAGTATGGCGGCGCTGGGTATTGAAGTCGTTGACGTACGTATCAAGCAGATCAACCTGCCAGCTGAAGTCTCTGAAGCGATCTACAACCGTATGCGCGCCGAGCGTGAAGCGGTTGCTCGTCGCCATCGTTCACAAGGTCAGGAAGAAGCGGAAAAACTGCGTGCAACCGCGGACTATGAAGTGACTAAGACCCTGGCGGAAGCTGAGCGTCAAGGGCGTATTCTGCGCGGTGAAGGCGATGCTGAATCGGCAAAACTGTTTGCGGATGCGTTCAGTCAGGATCCGGGCTTCTATGCCTTTATCCGTAGCCTGCGTGCCTACGAGAATAGCTTCAAGAGCAACCAGGACGTGATGGTTCTCAGCCCGGATAGCGATTTCTTCCGTTACATGAAGTCACCGGACTCAGTGCGTAAATAAGCGAAGTGAGCATGAAATCAAAAGGCGCCTTGCAAGAGGCGCCTTTTTTCATGCTATCGGCGGTAAATTTCTCTCACGCGGTGGTTTCATTTCATATGTGAAATGCCGGAGAATGTGAAGTGAGAAAACGGTTTTGCGGTGATACTAACCGGCGCCACACAGGCGGCGGTTTTGTTTTTCTATAAGGGTCATCAATAATGAATGCAACAATTTGGCTGGCATTGGCGCTGGTTTTAGTTCTCGAAGGTCTTGGCCCGCTGCTGTATCCCCGCGCCTGGCGCAAA
>CABUCP010000392.1 GCA_902490055.1 uncultured Klebsiella sp.
GTTCGCGGGTAACGTCGAACTGTTTACCCACTTCTTCCAGCGTATGGTCGGTGTTCATGTCGATACCGAAACGCATACGCAGAACCTTTGCTTCACGCGCGGTGAGACCCGCCAGCACGTCGTGCGTTGCCGCACGCAGGCTTTCGGTGGTCGCAGAATCCAGCGGCAGCTCGAGGGTGGTATCCTCGATGAAGTCACCCAGATGCGAATCTTCATCGTCGCCGATCGGCGTTTCCATGGAGATTGGCTCTTTGGCGATTTTCAGCACTTTACGGATTTTATCTTCCGGCATCAGCATGCGTTCAGCCAGCTCTTCCGGCGTCGGCTCGCGGCCCATTTCCTGCAGCATCTGGCGAGAGATACGGTTGAGCTTGTTGATAGTCTCAATCATATGCACCGGAATACGGATGGTGCGCGCCTGATCCGCGATGGAGCGGGTGATCGCCTGACGGATCCACCAGGTTGCGTAGGTGGAGAACTTGTAACCACGACGGTATTCAAACTTATCTACCGCTTTCATCAGACCGATGTTGCCTTCCTGGATCAGATCGAGGAACTGCAGACCGCGGTTGGTGTATTTCTTGGCGATAGAGATAACCAGACGCAAGTTCGCTTCAACCATCTCTTTCTTCGCGCGGCGGGCTTTCGCTTCGCCGATGGACATGCGACGGTTGATGTCTTTAACCTGCTCGATGGTCAGGCCGGTTTCTTCTTCAATCTGCTGCAGCTTCTGCAGGCCGCGCTGTACGTCTTCTTTAACGTCGTGCAGCTTCTCGGACCACGGCTTGTTCATTGCCACGGCGGCGTTGAACCAGGTTTCGCTGGTTTCGTTACCGGTGAACAGCGTGATGAAGTTTTTCTTCGGCATTTTGCACTGTTCAACGCACAGCTTCATGATGATACGTTCTTGCGTACGAACGCGATCCATCATGCTACGCATGCTGTTGACCAGATAATCGAACTGTTTCGGCACCAGGCGGAACTGTTTGAAGACCTCGGACAGCTTGAGGATCTCTTCCTGCGCGTCGGCGTGGCTACGACCTTTCGCTTTAATGGTGTCGCGAGTCAGCTCGTACTGGGTGCGCAGCTCGCCGAATTTCTCGCGAGCCAGCTCCGGGTCGATGCTGTTGTCGTCATCGCTGCTGTCGTCGTCATCTTCTTCTTCTTCCTCATCGTCGTCGTCCATCTCTTCCTGAGACAGCTCAGAACCGACGTGAGTGGCGGTTGGCGCCATATCTTCTTCGGCGTTCGGATCGACGAAGCCGGTGATCAGGTCAGACAGGCGAGCTTCTTCAGCTTCGACGCGATCGTACTGCTCCAGCAGATAGGTGATGGCTTCCGGATATTCCGCAACGGAGCACTGGACCTGGTTGATCCCGTCCTCGATGCGTTTAGCGATGTCGATTTCGCCTTCACGGGTCAGCAGCTCGACGGTACCCATTTCGCGCATGTACATGCGCACCGGGTCAGTCGTACGGCCAATTTCAGATTCAACGCTCGACAGCACCTGGGCCGCTGCTTCTTCTGCGTCTTCATCGGTATTGTTGGAGGTTTCGGCAAGCAGCAGATCATCGGCATCCGGTGCTTCTTCCATCACCTGAATACCCATGTCGTTGATCATTTGGATGATGTCTTCGATCTGGTCGGAGTCGACGATATCTTCCGGCAGATGGTCATTGACCTCGGCATAGGTCAGATAGCCTTGCTCCTTACCACGTTGGACAAGAAGCTTCAGCTGTGACTGCGGGTTTTGCTCCATAAGACGGTATCCACACTTAATTCGTTTGATTGGTGCAGGCAGACGAACTGCCAACATTTAAAGCGAGGGCGTACTTATATTATTGCCGCTGCGCCTCAGCGCGGCTGTCGGGGGCTTCCCGATCGATGTTCGGCACTTAAGCCGTTAAATTCATTTTTTGGCCAGTTCCTGGCTGATAGTCCAGAGTTCCCGGCGCTCCTCACTGCTTAAACCGTGCGTGCGATCGCGAGCTATCAACTCTTCTTGTCGCAGTTCCAGCAGTGAGTCAAACATATGGTTGAGCGAGTCGGTGAAGGTTTGTTCCGCGATATCCTTATCTGCTATATCGTCCCACATCGACAGTTTTTCAAGGGTTGCCGCTTCATTTGTCCCGCGATACTGCTCTAAAAGCTGCCCGGTGGTCAGACCTGGCTGAGACAAACACGTATTCACCAGCTCGCTGAATAAACCCAGTCCTGGCATCTTCTGCTGATCCAGACCGACCAATGGCGGAACTAACGGCGCCAGATCGGGGTTCTGCACCAGCAACCCTATAAGTATACGCATGGTCGTGCGTTTTAGCTGCGGCGCCGGGCGTTGAGTACTATTTTCCGCCTGTTTTGGCATTAAACGTTCAAGCTGGGCGTCATCGAGGATCCCCAGCTTGTTGCCCAGCTCCTGACGCAAATAGATGCGCAGCGTTTCACCCGGCACCTGGGTAATCAGCGGCAGCGCCAGCGTGCTCAGCTGTGCGCGCCCGTCCGGGGTGCTCAGGTCGACCTGCGGCATCAGGCTATTGAATAAAAACGTGGAGAGCGGCTGTGCCTGCTCCATCCGCGCTTCAAACGCCTCTTTGCCCTCTTTACGCACCAGCGTATCCGGGTCTTCGCCGTCAGGTAAAAACATAAAGCGCAGCTGGCGGCCGTCGGTCATATACGGTAGCGCCGTTTCCAGCGCGCGCCATGCCGCATCGCGGCCTGCCCGGTCGCCGTCGTAACAGCAGATGACCTGATTGGTCGCCCGGAACAGCAGCTGAATGTGGTCGGCGGTCGTCGAGGTACCCAGCGAGGCAACGGCGTAATTAATGCCGTACTGCGCCAGCGCAACGACGTCCATATAACCTTCGACCACCAGCAGGCGCTGAGGTTCGGCGTTATCCTGCTGTGCTTCATACAGGCCGTACAGCTGGCGGCCTTTATGGAAAATATCGGTCTCCGGGGAGTTCAGGTACTTCGGCAGCGCATCGCCCAGCACGCGCCCGCCAAAACCAATCACCCGGCCTCGCTTATCGCGGATCGGGAACATCACCCGTTCGCGGAAGCGGTCGTAGCTGCGTCCCTGATCGTTGGTGACCAGCATGCCTGCATCAATAAGCGACTGGCGGTTTTCTTGATTGCCGCCAAAACGTTTTAAAACGTTATCCCAGCCAGGGGGAGCGAAGCCTATTGCAAAGCGGGTAATCACCTCGCTGCTTAAGCCGCGTTTTGCCAGATACTGGCGCGCGGGGTCGGCGGCGGGCTGCATCAGAGACTGTTGGTAAAACGTGTTCAGACCGTCGAGCAGCTGATAGAGATTTTGCCGCTGATGCCGTTCTATCTGGCTTGGTCCGCTACCTGCTTCATAGGGCACTTCAAGGTTGTGCATGGCGGCCAGCTCTTCGACGGTTTCGACGAACTCGAGCTTGTCGTAGTTCATCAGGAAGTCGATAGCATTGCCGTGCGCACCGCAGCCGAAGCAATGGTAAAACTGTTTTTCACCGTTGACGGTGAAGGAGGGGGTTTTTTCGTTATGGAATGGACAACACGCGTGATAATTCTTGCCCTGCTTTTTGAGCTTCACCCGAGCGTCGATCAGATCGATGATGTCGGTGCGTGCCAGCAGGTCATTGATAAATACGCGTGGGATTCGTCCAGCCATATGCCCCGTAATCTATACACTGCATCCTGCAAACGGCCTCGATGTATCGCCTGAAGACAGTTTGAACGATCTCGTGTATCTGCTAATGCATAAACGAAAATAAGCCGCGCATTCCTTTCGGAAGCACG
>CABUCP010000393.1 GCA_902490055.1 uncultured Klebsiella sp.
CGATGCACTTATCGAGATTCAGCACCATGCCGACTTGTGAACGAATTTTCATTTTACGCTCTCCTGTACCTGGTCATTACCTTCACCGTCTAACCAGTTAATGTTCTTCATCTTACGCACCACTACAAACTCATCGCGGTTGGAACCGACGGTGCCATAGTAGTTAAAGCCGTATGCCAGGTGGCCGTAGCCGCCGATCATGTGGGTCGGTTTTGGCGTAATACGGGTTACCGAGTTATGGATACCGCCGCGCTGACCGGTCACTTCAGAACCCGGCAGGTTAACGATACGTTCCTGCGCGTGGTACATCATGGTCATCCCGGCTGGAACGCGCTGGCTCACTACCGCACGCGCCGTCAGGGCGCCGTTGGCGTTGAACACTTCGATCCAGTCGTTATCTTCAATACCCAGATCTTTCGCATCCGCTTCGCTCATCCAGACGATCGGACCGCCGCGTGACAGAGTCAGCATCAGCAGGTTATCGCTGTAGGTCGAGTGGATACCCCATTTCTGGTGCGGCGTCAGGAAGTTCAGCGCCTTCTCAGGGTTGCCGTTAGACTTCTCGCCCATCACCGCTTTCACCGAACGGGTGTCAATCGGCGGGCGATAGACCAGCAGGCTTTCGCCAAAGTCGCGCATCCACTGGTGATCCTGATACAGCGACTGGCGGCCAGACAGCGTACGCCATGGGATCAGCTCGTGAACGTTGGTATAGCCAGCGTTATAGGAGACATGTTCGTCTTCCAGGCCGGACCAGGTCGGGCTGGAGATGATCTTACGCGGCTGCGCCTGAATATCGCGGAAGCGGATCTTCTCGTCTTCTTTGTTCAGCGCCAGATGCGCATGTTCGCGGCCGGTAAATTCGCTCAGCGCTTTCCACGCCTTCACAGCTACCTGACCATTAGTTTCCGGCGCCAGGGTGAGAATCATCTCAGCGGCGTCGATAGCGGTTTCCAGCTTCGGCTGGCCTTTCGCCGGGCCTTCAGACTTGGTGTAGTTGAGCTTACGCAGCAGGTCCATTTCGCTCTGGGTATTCCAGGCGATACCTTTACCGCCGTTGCCGATGGTTTCCAGCAGCGGGCCGATAGAGGTGAAGCGCTCGTAGGTTGCCGGGTAATCACGTTCAACCGGAATAATATGCGGCGCGGTTTTACCCGGGATCAGCTCGCATTCGCCTTTTTTCCAGTCTTTAACGTCAAACGGCTGCGCCATTTCCGCGGCGGAGTCGTGTTGAATCGGCAGCGTAACAACGTCGGTTTCTTTACCAAGGTGACCCACGCAGACTTCGGAAAATTTCTTCGCAATGCCTTTATAGATATCCCAGTCGCTCTTCGATTCCCATGCGGGATCAACGGCGGCAGACAGCGGGTGAATAAACGGATGCATATCCGAGGTATTCATATCGTCTTTTTCGTACCAGGTCGCGGTCGGCAGTACGATGTCGGAGTACAAACAAGTGCTCGACAGACGGAAGTCGAGCGTGACGACCAGGTCCAGTTTGCCGTCGAGGCCGTTATCCTGCCATTCAACTTCTTCCGGCTTCACGCCACCCTGCTTGCCAAGGTCTTTGCCCTGAATGCCATTCTCGGTACCCAGCAGGTATTTGAGCATGTATTCATGGCCCTTACCGGAGGAGCCCAGCAGGTTGGAACGCCAGATAAACAGGTTACGCGGATGGTTTTTACCATTTTCCGGCTGTTCGGCCGCGAAGCGAATAGAACCCTCTTTCAGCGACTTCACGGTGTAATCGACCGGCGTCATGCCGGCTTTCTTCGCTTCTTCCGCAATACGCAGCGGGTTCACGCCCAGCTGCGGTGCCGACGGTAGCCAGCCCATTCGCTCAGCGCGCACGTTGAAGTCAATCAGATGACCACTGTAGCGAGATTTATCCGCCATCGGCGACAGCAGTTCCTGTGCGGTCACGGTTTCATAGCGCCACTGACTGGAGTGGTTGTAAAAGTACGAGGTACTGTTCATGTGACGCGCCGGACGCTGCCAGTCAAGGCCGAACGCCAGCGGCTGCCAGCCGGTCTGCGGACGCAGTTTTTCCTGGCCCACGTAGTGCGCCCAACCGCCGCCGCTCTGGCCGACGCAGCCGCAGAAGATCAGCATGTTGATCAAGCCGCGGTAGTTCATGTCGAGGTGGAACCAGTGGTTCAGGCCCGCGCCGACGATAATCATTGAACGACCGTGCGTTTTATCGGCGTTATCGGCGAATTCGCGTGCGGTACGGATGATGTGGGCGCGGGATACGCCGGTGATCTTCTCAGCCCATGCCGGAGAGTATGCTTTCACGTCATCGTAGCTGGTCGCGCAGTTTTCATCGTTCAGACCGCGTTCCAGGCCATAGTTCGCCATGGTCAGGTCGTAAACGGTGGTCACCAGCGCGGTCGAGCCGTCGGCCATCTGCAGGCGTTTCACCGGTAGTTTGTGCAGCAGGATGTTTTCGAGGTCGACTTTATTAAAGTGCTCGGAACCTTCGCCGCCGAAGTACGGGAAGCCGACGTTGGCGATATCGTCGTGGCTGCCAAGCAGGCTCAGACGCAGCTCAATTTCATCGCCGGTTTTACCATCGCGCTGTTCGAGGTTCCACTTGCCTTTGTCACCCCAACGGAAGCCCAGTGAACCGTTAGGCACGGTCATTTCGCCCTTCTCGTCAAAGGCGACGGTTTTCCATTCTGGATTCTGTTCCTGGCCCAGGGAGTCAACCAGGTCGGAAGCACGCAGCATACGGCCCGCGGCATAATAGCCGTCACGCTCTTCAAGCATCACCAGCATCGGCATGTCGGTGTAGCGACGCACGTAATCGGTGAAGTACTGGCTCGGTTTATCGAGGTGGAACTCACGCAGCATGACGTGGCCCATCGCCAGCGCCATCGCGGCATCGGTACCCTGCTTCGGCGCCAGCCACAGATCGCACAGCTTGGCGATTTCGGCGTAGTCCGGGGTGATTGCCACGGTTTTGGTCCCTTTATAGCGAACTTCAGTAAAGAAGTGCGCATCCGGGGTTCGGGTCTGCGGGACGTTGGAGCCCCAGGCGATGATGTAGCTGGAGTTGTACCAGTCGGCAGATTCCGGAACGTCGGTCTGTTCACCCCAGGTCATCGGCGAAGCCGGCGGCAGGTCACAGTACCAGTCGTAGAAGCTCAGGCAGGTACCGCCGATCAGCGACAGATAGCGAGCGCCGGAAGCGTAGGAGACCATTGACATCGCCGGGATCGGCGAGAAACCAGCGACGCGGTCCGGACCGTAAGTTTTCACGGTATAGACGTTAGAAGCGGCAATCAGTTCGTTGACTTCTTTCCATGAAGAACGAACAAACCCACCGCGACCGCGGGCCTGTTTAAAGCTTTTCGCTTTATCGGCATCTTCAATAATTGAAGCCCATGCATCAACCGGATCGCTGTGCTGGACTTTCGCTTCGCGCCACATTTTCATCAGACGCTTACGCATCAGCGGATATTTCAAGCGGTTAGCGCTGTACAGGTACCAGGAGTAGCTGGCGCCGCGCGGGCAGCCACGCGGTTCGTGGTTCGGCAGATCCGGACGGGTACGCGGATAGTCGGTCTGCTGGGTTTCCCAGGTGACCAGGCCATTTTTGACATAAATTTTCCAGCTGCATGAGCCGGTGCAGTTTACACCGTGAGTGGAACGCACGATTTTGTCATGCTGCCAACGCTGGCGGTATCCATCCTCCCAATCCCGGTTGGTTTTTAGAAGCTGGCCGTGCCCATCGGCAAAGGTTTCACCCTTCTGTTTGAAGTAGCGAAACCGGTCC
>CABUCP010000394.1 GCA_902490055.1 uncultured Klebsiella sp.
GAAGCTGATGGTTTGTTGGCTATCTGCATCCAGCATGAAATGGATCACCTGGTCGGCAAGCTGTTTATTGACTATCTGTCGCCGCTCAAACAGCAGCGCATTCGCCAGAAAGTTGAGAAACTGGATCGTTTACGTTCCCGTGCCTGATAACAAGGAATAACGTGTCACAATCACTACGTATCATTTTCGCCGGCACCCCCGATTTTGCAGCGCGTCACCTTGACGCGCTGTTGTCGTCTGAACATCAGGTGGTTGGCGTGTTTACTCAGCCAGACCGCCCGGCAGGCCGCGGCAAAAAATTGATGCCGAGCCCGGTAAAAGTGCTCGCGGAAGCCAATAATCTGCCGGTACTCCAGCCATCTTCCCTGCGCCCGCAGGAAAACCAGCAGTTGGTTGCCGACCTTGGCGCCGATATTATGGTTGTCGTGGCATATGGCCTGATACTACCAAAAGCGGTTCTTGATATGCCGCGTATGGGCTGTATTAACGTACACGGTTCCCTGCTGCCACGCTGGCGTGGCGCGGCGCCAATCCAGCGTTCACTGTGGGCAGGAGATGCCGAAACCGGCGTAACCATCATGCAGATGGATGTTGGTCTTGATACGGGTGATATGCTGTATAAGCTCTCCTGCCCAATTACCGCTGAAGATACCAGCGGCAGCCTGTACGATAAGCTGGCCGACCTTGGCCCGCAGGGTTTACTGGCGACCCTGGAGCAGTTGGCAAACGGCGCGGCAAAACCTGAAGTTCAGGACGAATCGCTCGTTAGCTATGCTGAAAAGCTGAGTAAAGAAGAAGCCCGCATCGACTGGTCGCTGTCCGCCGAACAGCTGGAGCGCTGTATTCGCGCTTTCAATCCCTGGCCGATGAGCTGGTTGGAAATCGATGAGCAGCCGGTGAAGGTCTGGCGCGCATCCGTTATTGCTGAAGCCGCCAACGCCGCACCCGGCACCATCGTCGCAGCGACAAAACAGGGGATCCAGGTAGCTACCGGCAACGGTATTCTGAACCTGGAATCGCTGCAGCCGGCAGGTAAAAAAGCGATGAGCGCCCAGGACTTACTTAACTCTCGCCGGGAATGGTTTATTCCTGGAAACCGTCTTGTCTGACGGCCTCCACCTCTAAAGCCCGGGTCGCCGGGCATTTTTATTTTTACGCTTATGAAAAAGAATACTAATTTACGCAGCCTGGCAGCCCAGGCCATTGAGCAGGTCGTTGAGAAAGGCCAGTCTTTAAGCAACGTTCTGCCGCCGCTGCAGCAAAAAGTAGGCGAAAAAGACAAAGCGCTGCTGCAGGAGCTGTGCTTCGGCGTCTTACGGACCTTAAGCCAGCTTGAGTGGCTGATCGGTAAACTGATGGCGCGTCCGATGACCGGCAAACAGCGTACCGTACATTTTCTGATCATGGTCGGCCTGTATCAGCTGCTCTATACGCGTATTCCCCCGCACGCCGCGCTGGCTGAAACGGTGGAAGGCGCAGTAGCGATTAAGCGTCCGCAGCTCAAAGGGCTTATTAATGGCGTATTACGCCAATTTCAACGCCAGCAGGAAGAGCTACTGGCCGAATTCGCGCAACATGAAAACCGGTATCTTCACCCTAAATGGTTGCTGAAACGCCTGCAGCAGGCCTGGCCGCAGCAGTGGCAGGATATAGTTGCCGCCAATAACCTGCGTCCGCCAATGTGGCTTCGCGTTAACCGCAATCATCATTCGCGCGACGAATGGCTCGCTCTGCTGGAAGGAGCCGGTTTACAGGGATTCCCGCATCCGGACTATCCAGACGCCGTGCGCCTTGCCTCTCCCGCGCCGGTCCATGCATTACCGGGGTTTGATGACGGATGGGTAACCGTTCAGGACGCCTCCGCCCAGGGTTGCATGCGCTACTTGCAACCGGAAAACGGCGAGCGCATTCTCGATCTCTGCGCTGCACCAGGCGGTAAGACGACCCATATCCTGGAAGTGGCCCCGCAGGCTAACCTGATGGCGGTCGATATCGATCAACAGCGTCTGTCTCGCGTCTATGACAACCTGAAACGCCTGGGCATGAAGGCAGAAGTCAAACAGGGCGATGGCCGCTATCCTGAGCAATGGTGCGGTGATGAGCAATTCGATCGTATCTTACTCGATGCGCCATGCTCGGCGACCGGCGTTATTCGCCGCCATCCGGATATTAAATGGCTACGCCGCGATCGAGATATCGCCGAACTTGCTCAACTGCAGGCGGAAATTCTCGACGCCACCTGGATGCACCTGAAGCCAGGCGGTACATTAGTTTATGCAACGTGCTCTATTTTACCTGAAGAAAATAGCCAGCAGATTTCCGCTTTCCTGACACGAACCAAAGACGCTGAGCTTCATGAAACAGGGACGCCGGAAAACCCTGGTCAGCAAAATCTGCCAGGGGCGGAGGAAGGCGATGGGTTCTTTTACGCTAAGCTAATCAAAAAGCGGAATTAATGGGTCACTGCTGATGAAGATTATTATTCTTGGCGCCGGACAGGTTGGCGGCACGCTGGCGGAAAATCTCGTCGGCGAAAACAATGACATAACGCTTGTTGATACCAACGGCGACCGTCTACGCGGGCTACAGGATAAATTCGATCTCCGCGTCGTCCAGGGCCACGGTTCACATCCTCGTGTGCTGCGCGAAGCCGGCGCCGACGATGCCGATATGCTGGTCGCAGTGACCAGTTCGGATGAAACCAATATGGTGGCCTGCCAGGTCGCCTATTCGCTGTTTAACACGCCGAATCGCATCGCCCGTATTCGTTCACCAGACTACGTGCGCGATGCCGATAAGCTTTTCCACTCAGAAGCGGTTCCCATTGACCACCTGATCGCTCCAGAACAGCTGGTCATCGATAATATCTACCGTCTTATCGAGTATCCGGGCGCGCTGCAGGTGGTGAACTTCGCCGAAGGAAAAGTCAGCCTGGCGGTAGTAAAGGCCTATTACGGCGGCCCGCTAGTTGGTAATGCGCTCTCCACCATGCGCGAGCATATGCCGCATATCGATACACGCGTCGCGGCTATTTTCCGTCACGACCGACCAATCCGCCCACAGGGGTCGACCATCGTTGAAGCCGGTGACGAAGTCTTCTTCATTGCGGCATCGCAGCATATTCGCGCAGTCATGAGCGAACTTCAGCGCCTGGAAAAACCTTACAAGCGTATTATGTTGGTCGGCGGCGGTAATATCGGCGCAGGGCTCGCCCACCGCCTGGAGAAAGACTACAGCGTGAAGTTGATCGAGCGCGATCAACAACGTGCCGCTGAACTCGCCGAAAAGCTACAGAATACGATCGTGTTCTATGGCGACGCGTCAGATCAAGAGCTGCTGGCGGAAGAGCATATCGATCAAGTCGATCTGTTTATTGCCGTCACTAACGACGATGAAGCGAATATCATGTCAGCAATGCTGGCCAAGCGGATGGGCGCCAAGAAGGTCATGGTGCTAATCCAGCGCCGCGCTTATGTTGACCTGGTGCAGGGTAGCGTGATCGATATTGCGATCTCTCCTCAGCAGGCGACGATTTCGGCGCTGCTTAGCCACGTGCGTAAGGCCGATATTGTTGGCGTTTCATCGCTGCGCCGCGGCGTTGCTGAAGCCATTGAAGCGGTAGCCCATGGCGATGAAAGCACCTCACGAGTCGTCGGGCGTTCAATTGATGAAATTAAGCTGCCGCCGGGAACCATCATTGGCGCAGTGGTACGCGGTAATGACGTTATGATAGCCAATAATAATCTGCGTATTGAGCAGGGCGACCACGTAAT
>CABUCP010000395.1 GCA_902490055.1 uncultured Klebsiella sp.
GACTGATAATAGTGTAATCGCTGGATGAAGATTAGATGGCAAAAGCAGGACGCATCGTCCCAATTTCGCAACAATGCATGGCATACTGCCTATGATCAAAATGCATAGCTGGAGCCAACATGTCGCGTAGCGCCCTGCCTTTTCATGCCGTAGAAACGTTTCTGATAACCGCGAGGCACCTCAACCTAACCCATGCCGCGCAGGAACTGTGCCTGACGCAGGGCGCGGTCAGCCGGCAAATTGCCGCGTTAGAGAACTGGTTTGGTTTCCCATTATTTGAACGCCACGCCCGCGGACTGCGGCTATCGCCGCAGGGAAGCGCGCTGTACCCGGAGCTTAAGTCGGCGTTTGGCCGCCTGGTGACGGTTGCCGAGCAGGCGCGTCAGCAGCAAACCGTGGTACGCCTGAAGGCGCCCACCTGCGCAATCCGTTGGCTGGTGCCGAAACTGCTGGAGATCGAACGATGCCATCCGGAGCTGCAGGTAGCGCTGACCACCACCACCGAGCATAGCGTCAACTTTAAGACCGAGCCCTACGATGCGGCAATTATCTTCGGCACCCACCATAGCGCGGGCGACCTGTTATTTGACGAAGCGATAACCCCGGTCGCGAACCCGGATACGCACTGCGACGCGCAACTACGTGGCGTCACCTTTTTGCATCCAACGCGCGATAAAACCGACTGGTCGCTTTGGTTGGCCCACTACCCGCATGAAACCGCACTAAAAATGCATAAAAACCAGCATTTTGATACCATGGATCTGGCGATCACCGCTGCGATGCAGGGCCTTGGCGTAGCGATGGCGGACGCGACGCTGGTCGCCGAAGACTTGCGCGCCGGACGGCTACACCGCCCCTTTGAACTTAGCGTGAAAACGGGCGCCAGCTACCGGCTGGTCGTCCGTCATTCACAAAGCAAGGCCGACGGTCTGGCGCGTTTTCGCGCCGCGCTGATTAATCCAGCGTGACATGATGCTTCATCACCCGACGAAATAACGCCAGCCGCGCGCGCATAAAGCGGTTCTCAACTTTAAAGCCGGCGCGCTTATTAAGGCCAATGCGCAGTAGACGATCCCGCCCCCGCTGACAGGCAGGCCAGCGCACCGGCCCCGTGAGCTCAGTGCACTGATTACCCGCCAGACGGGCAAAATTAGCCCAGTAGTCGGCAACCTGAGCGGCAAAAGCCTTATCGGCCGCATTGGCGTACTGACGGACCGGCTCGGCCAACCCAAGGTTGTCGAAAACATAAGCGACTTCATTGCCGTGCCACGCGCCGTGGGGATAGGTCTCATGCTCCGCTTCCGCCACATAATCAAACCAGTAACGCCAGCAAGGCTGCCCCAGCCGCTGCTGCGCCTGCATCACCACATAGCCCAGCGTGGTAAATGCCATATCGCGACACACTTCGCGTCCTAATGCTTCATCACCTTTAACACCGGGATAAAGGAGTTTGATAAGACCAAGGCCAAAGCGCCGCTCGCGCCGCAGTTTCTCAATCTGTCCGGCGATATCCACGCCAAACACCGCCATCACGCTGGCTTCATCGCTATTAGAACCAATCATCACCGGCATCGCATGCTGGCGGCCATGAAAGAAGGTTTCAAGCATCGGTTCCGGCAACACCGCATCGCCGCTGATGGGCGCCGGGCCGATATTGAGCGGCGCGGTCAGCGACCAAAATGCATCCGCGGGGATTGCCCGCAGCTGTTCAGCGCTGGCGTTGGTCAATGAAAAATGTTCCGCCAGCAGCGTTCCCCTGGAGAGCGCCTTTTCGCGCGGCAGATCCGGTAGCGTATAGCCGCTCTGGACGATTGCTTTATGGAACAGGCCTTTAGCTTTCGGTGAGGCCATCAGCGACAGCACGCTGCGCGCGCCCGCGGATTCACCGAATAAAGTGATGTTGGCGGCATCGCCGCCGAAGGCGTGGATATTCTCCTGCACCCAGCGCAGCGCGGCTATCTGATCGAGCAGGGCAAAATTATACAGTCGTTCGCCCTCCTCCTCGTCCAACGCCGGATGGGCAAAGAAGCCAAGATGACCCAGCCGATAGTTGACGGTGACCACCACCACGTCACGGCTGGCCAACGCCTTACCATCATAGGGAGGCAGACTGCCGGCGCCAATGGTGTAGCCGCCGCCGTGCAGCCATACCATCACCGGGAGCGGCTGCGAACGTGATGCCGGTGCCCAAACGTTAAGATACAAACAATCTTCCGAGAAACGACCGGGATCGCCGCCGCCTAATTCGCGGCAGTATTCAATATCCTGCCAGCTGGCGGCGGAAAAGGTTTCAGCCGGGCGCACGCCCTGCCAGCGAACGAGCGGCTGCGGCGAGCGCCAGCGCAACTCGCCGACCGGCGGCTGCGCGTAGGGAATACCGCGCCAGACATGAATATCCTGTTCGCGAGTGCCTGATAAGGTCCCCTGCCGCGTTTTCACCAGCGGCATAGATGGATTCTGCATAACAACGTCCTTTTACGATTTATGTTATGCAGAGTACCGATTTCAAAGCAGACCGCAACGGCGTTTACTGCGTTCCTCCGCCTGTTGATAGAGCGCAAACTCATCAAGCACCGCACAGCCCAGCGCCGCTTCAAAGGCGTCGCGGCTGGCGTTACCGTGGCTCCGAGCCTGAGTTTCGTTGCCCAAATTCGACTGGAAAATACCTGCGGCGCTGACCGGTAAAAAATCTTCGTAAACAATCGGCTGCGCCACCAGCCAGCCGCGTTCAATCAGCGGTTGCGGATCATCCCCCGGGCCAAACGCCTGGCGATGCGCTTCACCCGTCGGCGTTAAACGATAGCGGAACCACGCCAATCCCTGCTGACGCAGCAGAAATTCACTATCCGGAAACTGGCTAAAGACCTCCTGCAGATGGCGCTGATGATTCAGGTTATCTTTGCCAACCCCGGCTTCATTCAGTAAGCGATCGTATAACGCACGCCCCTTCGGCGTAAGCGCTACGCCGCGCTGTTCAATTTCGCCAAAACGCGCGCTGTGGGTACCGGTATGCTCCCCCGAGAACATCACCGGCTCCTCCAGCGCTTTAAAACTGGTTTGCCGCAGCAGAATCGGCACCTCTCGGCGCGGCGGACCCTCGATAAGCGCTTTCGGTTCGATACCGCATTCCGGCATCAGCGCCTGTACTCGATCGATATCGAGGGTGCGCGGCGTCAGATGGTTAATATGGCAGCCGGGGAAGCAGACAACATCAGCAATGAGTCGGTGTTCGTTATGCAGCGCGTGATAGGTTTCATCATCGACGGTGGCATGGCGATGCCAACGGAAGGTTTCCAGCGCCTCTTTGACGAACTCACGCGCTTCAGCAGAGGTGAATTCACCCTGTTCTTCATAGCGAGTAATCAATTCACGACAGCGCGGCGTAAAGATATCGCGACGGGCGAGGATCTCCGCCGCCCGCTCCCGCAGCGCCTCGTTGCTAATAAGCTCAAGACGCAGCAGCGAGGTAAAAATACGAAACGGGTTACGCGCAAGCGCAGCATCATCCACCGGACGAAACGCGGTGGAGTGCACCGGCACCCCGGCCTGCGACAGGTCATAATAGCTAACCGGGTACATCCCCATGATGGCAAACATGCGACGCAAGGTCGCCAGTTCTTCCGCGGTTCCTACGCGGATCGCGCCGTGGCGCTCAACGTTCAGCCGTGCCAGTTCATCGGCATTAGCCAATTGTTCATGTAATTTCGGGTTATTTTCAAGGACCGCCAGATTCACATCCGCCACCAGCTCCA
>CABUCP010000396.1 GCA_902490055.1 uncultured Klebsiella sp.
CCCTGTTTGCTCACGCTGATGATGACAGCATGAGTGCGAAAGATATCAAAACGCTCTTTTTCGGCCATGACGATCGTAAAGCGGTCAGCAACCCGGCCGATTCCCCCTGGGATGCAATCGGTCAGTTAGAAACCGCCAGCGGCAACCTGTGCACCGCCACGCTGATTTCACCGCATCTGGCATTAACCGCCGGCCATTGCCTGCTGCAGCCGCCGAAAGGCAAACCGGACAAAGCCGTTGCGCTGCGCTTCATTTCGCGCAAGGGTAACTGGGTATATGAAATTCACGGTATCGATGGCCGTACCGACCCGTCCTTAGGTAAACGGCTTAAAGCGGATGGCGATGGTTGGATTGTCCCTTCCGCCGCCGCGCCTTGGGACTTCGGCCTGATCGTACTGCGCTACGCGCCCGGCGGCATTACGCCTATTCCTGTATTTAGCGGCGATAAAGAGGCGTTGACCGCCGCGCTGAAAGCAGCTGACCGCAAAGTAACGCAATCCGGTTATCCGGAGGATCATCTGGATAGTCTTTATAGCCATCAGGACTGTCTGGTCACCGGTTGGGCGCAGACCTCCGTGCTCTCTCATCAGTGCGATACTCTACCGGGGGATAGCGGCTCGCCGCTGTTGTTGAAAACCGATGACGGCTGGCAGGTGATTGCGGTGCAGAGCTCGGCGCCGGGGCCAAAAGACCGCTACCGTGCCGATAACCGGGCTATTTCAGTCACCGGCTTTCGCGACAAGCTGGAAGCGTTGGCCAGCGAATAATCACCCTTGCTGCTGGCGCAGCTGTAATAACGAGGCGATCGGCATCGGTTTACTAAAATAATACCCCTGTAGCCTGTCGCATCCCGCCCGCCGCAGCAGCGCCAGCTGCTGCTGAGTCTCTACCCCTTCAGCAACCACGGTGATCCCCAGCGCATTGGCGATACGCACGGTACCGCGTACCAGCTCTGCCGCCTGCGGGTCGACATCTACCAGCCCGGCCAGCGATTTATCGATTTTAAGGCTGTCAAAACGACATCTGCGCAGATAACCGATGCTGGAATAACCGGTACCGAAATCATCCAGGGCGATAGCAATGCCCAGCGCTTTCAGATTTTCAATCGCCGCGCGAGCGCGCTCCGGGTTTTCCAGCACATAGCTTTCCGTTACCTCAAGCTGCAGGCGACGGGCCGGAAAATGACAACGGCTAAGGGTCTGTACTACCCGGGTTTCAAATTCCGGGTCGCGAAACTGCGCCGGCGAGATGTTAACTGACACCAGCAAATCCCCCATCGCCTGCAGATCGTAACAGGCCTGCGACAGCGCAAACTGCCCAAGGGCGTAGATCAGGCCGCTACTCTCGGCAACCGGAATAAAGGCATCCGGCGGCAGCGGCCCCTGTGGGCGCCGCGGCCAGCGCAGCAGCGCTTCCACGCCTTCCATGACCAGCGTATCGGCATTGACGATCGGTTGATACCAGACGTCAAACTCCCCTTTATCCAGGCCTTCGCGGATCCCGTTTTCAATATTGAGCTGGTACTGGCGGGTTTCGTTAAGGGTGTCGTCGTACCACGCCGTACGCCCCTTGCCGCTTTTTTTAGCATGGTACATGGCGATATCCGCGCGGCGAAACAGTTCGGTACTGGAGCATAGCGCTGGGACGCCGCTGGCGATCCCGATACTGGCGCTGATATAGATTTTACGTTTATTGAGTTCGATGGGTGTTTTCAGCAACTCCAGTACCGCCCAGGCGAAGGCCGAAGCCTGATTCACCGCCTGCTCGCCGCTGACCGTCATCGCAAACTCATCGCCGCCCATGCGCGCCAGCATGGCGCCCGCCGGTACCCGCTGGCGCAGTTCGCGGGCGATATGCGCAATCAACGCATCGCCGACGTCGTGGCCGTAGTTATCATTAACGTCCTTAAAGCCATCCAGATCGACAAAAACCACGCTCTGCATTTCATTTTTACCGCATTCGCCCATTGCGCTCAGCCGTTCAATCAGCGCCCGGCGATTTGGCAAACGACTTAGCCAATCCGTGAGCGCATTTTTCCGCGCCTGCTGCTCGCCGCGCGCCAGCTTATAAAGCCCCAGACTGCTAAGCAGAATAAACAACAGGATTAAGCTCGCCGCCAAAACCGCTATCAGCCGGATGCTATTGGACGCGGCGCGCGCCGCTTCGGCTCCCGGCAGCCGCGGCTGCCAGCTAAGATAGGCCAGGGTTTCGCCGCCCTGAGTGCGTAGCGGCACGCTGTAATCACCGGCAATCAACGTAGTGTGCAGGCGATTAATCTGGAAGGTGTTACCCAGCGTTTCCAGCATTAATGGATTCACATGGCGGGTAATCACCAGATAACGCCGGGTCCGATCGTAAACCTGCAGACGGCCCACCGTTGGGCGAATCAGGCCGATCCCGACAAACGCGATACCGGCGCGAGTACGGGTGATCCCAGCGAAGGCATTTTTACCGCGGCGTAACGCATCCGCATGCAGGTCAATAATGGTTTGCAAGCCGCTACCGAAAAAGCGGATGTCCTGTTCGGTAAAGGGTTGGCTGCGAAATGAGCCCCACAAGATACGGTAGTTTTCATCCAGCACAAAGGTGCCGTCATAAAGATTATTGATCTTAAAACCGGAGCCCCATGAATCATACAGCCACTGCGGGTTGAGCTGGCTGGCATAAGTCTCTTTAACGGCATCGTCCCAGATTGAATTGTCGAGCACCAGCGACAGCACCCGATTCACCGAGGTCTGCACCGCCCCTTCCACCGACAGTACCGAACGGTGCTTGTCAATTTCATTGGTTTTTATGCTCACCAGATGCTGGGAAAGATAAAAAAGCGAAATAACGGAAACGGCTAAGCCAAGGCCGGCAAGAAAGACCAGTACGGAAAGGATTTTGGCGGAAGGAATATTCCGCCAGCCCGGCAAATGAATCATGCTCTGTCCTCATAGCGGCGTGCGGATGGGTGCCGAAGATGCGCTTTTTTAAGCGTAATACAGAGAACAGAATTTGCCGCCTGCAAGCGCAGGCGGCGTTACATCAGGCGAGTTTAATCAACACCATACCGGCGACCAGCAGCACAAGACCGGCCCAGCCTTTATGGTTCAGACGCTGGCCGAAGAGGATCCAGCCTGCGGCAATAGTGGCGGCAATACCAAAACCGCCCCACAGCGCGTAAGCAACGGAGAGGTCGATCCCTTTTACCGCCTGCGACAGCGCGCTAAAGGCGCCCAGCACCGCCGCCAGCGACAGGATGCCGTAGAACTTGCGGCGGAATCCGTCGGAGAATTTTAAAAAGACGTTAGCGGTAATTTCCAGCACGATAGCCAGCGCCAGCCAGGCGCCGTGGACCCACTCAAACTGTTGCATGAGCCGTCTCCTTGCGCTGTTTTACCGCTTTTTTGGTGCCGGACTTGATCAATACAATACCGGCGACCAGCGTTGCCAGCCCGGCGATTTTCACCACCGACAGGCTTTCATCGAACAGCAGCACGCTAAATACGGTAATTAACAGAATACCGATACCTTCCCACAGCGCATACGCCACACCGAGAGCAATTTTTTTTACGGCGAAGGCCAGGAAAATATAGGAAAGCGCAATCATTGCCAGCATTAAAATATAACCTGTATGACCGCCGCTGACGCTTGCCCATTTCATAGACAGCGTGCCGGTAATTTCAGCGACGATAGCTAAGGCTAATAAAATCCAATAAAACATAATCCCTTCTCCTGCTTGAGAATATAATCCATAACGG
>CABUCP010000397.1 GCA_902490055.1 uncultured Klebsiella sp.
CTTGTTGGTTGGGATCATTATTGGCGTGGTATTGCTGGCCGGTACCGCGACAATTATGCATAAAACCAGCGACACCGAATTTTGCGTGTCGTGTCACACGATGCAACAGCCGCTGGCGGAATATCAGGGCAGCGTGCATTTCCAGAACGATAAAGGTATTCGCGCCGAGTGCGCCGATTGCCACGTTCCCCATCAACCTATCGATTATATGCTGACTAAAATCGGCGCCCTGAAAGATGTCTGGGGTGAGATGACCGGCAAAATCGACACCCCGGAAAAATACGAGGCGCATAAGCTGGCGATGGCCCAGAGTGTCTGGGATGGGTTGAAGAAAAGCGACTCGGCGACCTGTCGTTCCTGCCATGACTACAAAGCGATGGATATTCTGGCGCAAACCCCTGAAGCCCGTAAGCAGCACCCGGTGGCAATTAAAGAAGGGGAAACCTGTATCGATTGCCATAAAGGCGTAGCGCATATTCTGCCGAATATGAGCGGCCTGGCGGCGGCGGGGGCGAGCGAACTCGCCAATGCGGCAGCGAAAACCCCGGCTACGGCGACCACCTTGTACACCATCCAGACGCAGCCCTTCTGGCTAAGCGAGAAAGCCGGCGATCACAACGACGGCAACCTGATGGCCTCGACCGAAGTCAAAGTGGTGAAACGGGAAGGCGATATGGTGCTGGCGGATGTCCAGGGCTGGCAGCAGGATGGCGTCACCGAAGCCTTCTACGCCGCGCGCGGTAAACGCATCATGAGCGCCCTGTTAGGCGAGGACGCGCGTAAAGCGCTGAAAGTGAATAGCACGGTTACCGATGAAGAGACCAAACAGGTCTGGCATGCGGTCGATCTGCAGGTCTGGTTGCCGGCCAAAAATCTTATCGGCGATCAGCAAAAAATCTGGAGCTATGCCTCTGATTTAATGGCCAACAACTGTACCGGTTGCCACGGCCTGACCGAGTTGAATCGCTTTAACGCCAACCAGTGGATTGGAGTGGTTAAAGGTATGTCCGGCCGCACGTCGCTGACGCAGGAGCAGGTTCGTCTTCTGACCCAGTACGTGCAAAAACATGCGAGCGATATGCCCGCGGCCAATCAGGACAAACAATAAGGAGCCATGATGAAAAAGAATAATGACTATGACATGGCGGAGCAGAGCCAGGAATCCGGTATGAACGTAACGCGTCGCCGTTTTCTGGCCGGCGCTGGCGCCCTGATGGCGGCGCCGCTGCTGGCGGGAATGTGGCCGCGTTCGGCGCTGGCCGAAGCGATAAGCCAGGCGATGCCGCAGTTTGTGGCGCTACGCCAGGCGGAAAGCGGTATTCTGACCGGCGCCCACTGGGGCGCGTTTGAAGCCATCGTCCGCGACGGCAAAATGGTTGACGTTCGCCCGATCAAAGACGATCCGTATCCCAACGAACTGATTACCATGGCGCCGTATCAGGTTCACGCCGAAAACCGGATTAAATATCCGATGGTGCGTAAAAGCTGGTTAGAAGGCGGAGCGAAAAACAGTAAGCCAGAGCTGCGCGGCCGCGATGAGTGGGTCCGCGTCAGTTGGGATAAAGCCCTGCATCTGGTGGCGGGTGAAATCAGCCGTCTGCAAAAAGAGCATGGCCCAACATCTATTTATGCCGGTTCTTACGGCTGGAAAAGCGTCGGGATGTTCCACAACCCAAGAACGCTGCTGCAGCGCATGATGAACCTGGCGGGCGGCTTTGTCGGCTATTCCGGTGACTACTCCACCGGCGCGGCGCAGGTGATTATGCCGCACGTGGTCGGTTCCGTTGAGGTGTACGAACAGCAGACCGCGTGGCCAAACGTGATTGATAACAGCGAGCTGGTGGTTATGATCGGTTGTAACCCCATGATCACGCTGAAAAACAGCTGGAACCTGCCGGATCACGTCGGCCAGACGGGCTTTGAAGCGCTGAAGAAAAAGGGCACGCGGATGATCTGTATCGATCCGGTGCGCAGCGACAGCGCGCGTGAGTTAGGCGCCGAGTGGATCGCCCCGCGCAGCTACACCGACTGCGCGCTGATGGCGGGGGTGGCTCATACGCTTCTGGCAGAAAATCTGCATAACCCAGATTTCCTGAAAACCTACACCGTAGGGTTCGATAAATTTGAAGCCTACCTGAACGGTAAAGAAGATGGCGTCGTCAAAGATGCCAACTGGGCTGCGGATATCAGCGGCGTTGATGCTGAGACCATCAAGCAACTGGCGCGAGATATGGCGAAGCATCGCACCATGATCATGGGCGGCTGGGGGATTCAGCGTCAGCACCATGGTGAACAGGCGCACTGGATGATGGTGACGCTGGCGTCGATGCTGGGACAGATTGGCCTGCCGGGCGGCGGTTTCGGCTTCAGCTATCACTACTCTTCCGGCGGTAGCCCAACCGCGCGCGGCGGTATTCTGGCGGGGATCTCGGCCGGTAGCCCAACCTCGCCGGCGGCAAAAGATATTACGCCGTTCCCGGTGGCGCGCATTGCCGATGCGCTGGCGAACCCGGGCAAGACCATCGACTATAACGGGACGAAGGTCACCTATCCGGATATTAAAATGGTGTATGTGGCGGGCGGCAACACCTTCCACCAGCATCAGGATACCAATAATCTGGTTAAGGCCTGGCAGAACCCGGAAACCGTGGTGGTTAACGAACCGTACTGGACGGCGACGGCGAAACATGCCGATATCGTACTGCCGGTGACCACCACCTACGAGCGCAACGACATGGACATGGGCGGCGACTATTCGCAGCTTTATGTCTTCCCGCTGCGCCAGTGCGTACCGCCGCAGAACGAAGCGAAAAACGACTTTGATGTCTTTGCGGGGATTTCCGAGATCCTTGGGGTGCACGAGGCCTTTACCGAAGGCAAAGATGAGATGCTGTGGTTGAAGGGCATGTATGACGAGATGAAAGCCCAGGCGCGCAACGCCCGCGTGGCGCTGCCGCCGTTTGATATGTTCTGGGCTTCCAACAACTACATTCGCTTCCCGATCCCGCAAGAGAACACCCAATGGGTGCGTTTCGCCGATTTCCGCGAGAACCCGCTGCTCAACCCGCTGGGGACGCCGTCAGGGAAAATCGAGATCTACTCTGACGCCATCGCCAAAATGGGCTACGAGGACTGTAAAGCGATTCCAACCTGGATGCCGCCGCACGAGTGGTATCGCGGACCAGAGGCCGAGAAATATCCGCTGTCGCTCAATACCGGTCACCCGATTAACCGTCTGCACTCTCAGCTCGATAATACGCCGCTGCGCAAGAAATATGCGGTGGCCGATCGTGAAGCTATCTGGATCCATCCGAAAGATGCGAGCGCACGCGGCATCAGCGAAGGCGATCTGGTTCGCGCCTTTAACGATCGCGGGCAGATCCTGGTCGGAGCGGTGATTACCGATAACGTTCGCGAAGGCGTGGTGCGCATCAGTGAAGGGGCATGGTTTGATCCGGCCGATCCGTCGCAGCCGGGATCGCTGTGTAAAAACGGTAACGTCAACTGTCTGACCTTTGACGTCGGCTCCTCCAGCCTGGCGCAGGGGAACTGTGGCCAGATGTCGCAGCTGCAGATCGAGAAGTACGCCGGACCGGCGTTGAAAAACACCGCGCACGATGTGCCGGTAGGCGCGTAACCCGCAGCTGACGTTTGAAAGACAAAACGGACACTTCCGTGAGGGGTGTCCGTTTATCTGATGAAAGTGAATATATTCACG
>CABUCP010000398.1 GCA_902490055.1 uncultured Klebsiella sp.
CACTTTCGCTTTGGCAGCAGTGTCTTGCCCGATTGCAGGATGAGTTACCAGCCACAGAATTCAGCATGTGGATCCGCCCATTGCAGGCGGAACTGAGCGATAACACGCTGGCACTGTATGCGCCAAACCGTTTTGTGCTCGATTGGGTAAGGGACAAATACCTCAATAATATCAATGGACTCCTCAATGACTTTTGCGGTGCTGATGCCCCGCAGCTGCGCTTTGAAGTGGGTGCTAAGCCCGCGGCGCCGTCCCATCAGGGTTCGGTAAACGTCGCTACGGCGATTCCGGCCGCGCAGGTGCAAACCGCGCGCGTCGCGCCGGCTGTCGCCCGTCAGGGCTGGGATAACGTCCCGGCGCCGGCAGAGCCAACCTATCGTTCTAACGTCAACGTTAAACATACGTTTGATAACTTCGTCGAAGGTAAATCGAACCAGCTGGCCCGCGCGGCGGCGCGCCAGGTGGCGGATAACCCGGGCGGCGCGTACAACCCGCTGTTCCTCTATGGCGGCACCGGCCTGGGTAAAACCCACCTGTTGCACGCCGTCGGCAACGGCATCGTGGCGCGTAAGCCGAACGCAAAAGTAGTGTATATGCACTCCGAGCGTTTCGTGCAGGATATGGTAAAAGCGTTGCAAAACAACGCGATCGAAGAGTTTAAGCGCTATTACCGTTCCGTTGACGCCCTGCTGATCGATGATATTCAGTTCTTTGCCAATAAAGAGCGTTCGCAGGAAGAGTTCTTCCACACCTTTAACGCGCTGCTGGAAGGCAATCAGCAGATCATCCTGACCTCGGATCGCTATCCAAAAGAGATCAACGGCGTTGAGGATCGTCTGAAATCGCGCTTTGGCTGGGGCCTGACGGTGGCAATCGAGCCGCCTGAGCTGGAAACCCGCGTCGCGATCCTGATGAAAAAGGCCGATGAGAACGATATCCGCCTGCCGGGTGAAGTGGCGTTCTTTATTGCCAAGCGTCTGCGTTCTAACGTCCGTGAGCTGGAAGGGGCGCTGAACCGCGTCATCGCCAACGCCAACTTTACCGGCCGGGCGATCACCATCGATTTCGTGCGCGAAGCGCTGCGCGATTTACTGGCGCTGCAGGAAAAACTGGTCACCATCGACAATATTCAAAAGACGGTGGCGGAGTATTACAAGATTAAGGTAGCGGATCTGCTGTCCAAACGCCGCTCCCGCTCGGTGGCGCGCCCTCGCCAGATGGCGATGGCGTTGGCGAAAGAGTTGACCAACCACAGTCTGCCGGAAATCGGCGATGCGTTTGGCGGCCGCGACCATACCACCGTGCTGCACGCCTGCCGCAAGATTGAGCAGTTGCGTGAAGAGAGCCACGACATTAAAGAAGATTTTTCCAATTTAATCAGAACATTATCCTCGTGACGCTATGAAATTTACCGTAGAACGTGAACATTTATTAAAACCGCTGCAACAGGTGAGCGGTCCGTTAGGTGGTCGTCCAACGCTGCCAATTCTCGGTAACCTGCTGCTTCAGGTCGCGGACGGCACGCTGTCGCTAACCGGTACCGATCTGGAAATGGAAATGGTCGCGCGCGTGTCGCTGATTCAGCCGCACGACGCGGGCGCCACAACCGTTCCGGCGCGTAAATTCTTTGATATCTGCCGCGGCCTGCCTGAAGGCGCGGAGATCGCCGTGCAGCTTGAAGGCGACCGTATGCTGGTGCGCTCTGGTCGCAGCCGCTTCTCGCTGTCGACCCTGCCTGCCGCCGATTTCCCGAATCTCGACGACTGGCAGAGCGAAGTCGAATTTACCCTGCCGCAGGCGACGATGAAGCGCCTGATTGAAGCAACCCAGTTTTCGATGGCGCACCAGGACGTTCGTTATTACTTAAACGGCATGCTGTTTGAAACCGAAGGTAGCGAACTGCGCACCGTCGCCACCGATGGCCACCGCCTGGCGGTTTGCTCGATGCCGCTGGAAGAGTCGCTGCCGAACCATTCGGTGATCGTGCCGCGTAAAGGGGTGATTGAGCTGATGCGTATGCTCGACGGCGGCGATACGCCGCTGCGCGTCCAGATCGGCAGCAATAACATCCGCGCTCACGTTGGCGATTTCATCTTCACCTCGAAGCTGGTTGACGGTCGTTTTCCGGATTATCGCCGCGTATTGCCGAAAAACCCGGATAAGCACCTCGATGCCGGCTGCGATATTCTCAAGCAGGCCTTCGCCCGCGCGGCAATCCTCTCGAACGAGAAATTCCGCGGCGTGCGGCTGTATGTTAGCGAAAATCAGCTGAAAATCACCGCGAATAACCCGGAACAGGAAGAGGCGGAAGAGATTCTCGACGTCACCTATTCCGGGACCGAAATGGAAATCGGCTTTAACGTCAGCTATGTGCTGGACGTGCTCAATGCGCTGAAGTGTGAGAATGTGCGCATTCTGCTGACGGATTCCGTATCGAGCGTGCAGATTGAGGATGCGGCTTCGCAATCCGCCGCCTATGTTGTCATGCCTATGCGGCTGTAGAAAATATCGGGCTATCTTGCTTGTTATTCTGGCTCCGGGCAGTGCTCGCAATCCTCACGTACTTTAGTACGCTCCGGTTGCTGCGCGCTGGCCGAAACCAGACTAACTGCGCCGATAACGCCCTGGTTATGAGCTGATATGTCGCTATCCCGACTCTTAATCAAAGATTTCCGCAATATTGAAAATGCGGATCTCGCTTTATCTCCCAGCTTTAACTTCCTGGTTGGCGCGAACGGCAGCGGCAAAACCAGCGTGCTGGAAGCTATCTATACGCTCGGCCACGGGCGGGCGTTTCGTAGTTTGCAAATTGGTCGGGTGATTCGCCATGAACAGGATTCGTTTGTCCTGCATGGGCGTTTACAGGGCGAAGAGCGGGAAACCGCTATCGGCCTGACCAAAGACAAGCAGGGCGACAGCAAGGTGCGAATCGATGGCACCGACGGCCACAAGGTGGCGGAGCTGGCGCACCTGATGCCGATGCAGCTGATTACGCCGGAGGGGTTTACTTTACTCAACGGCGGCCCCAAATACAGAAGAGCGTTCCTTGATTGGGGATGCTTTCACAACGAAGCCGGATTCTTCACCGCCTGGAGCAACCTGAAGCGCCTGCTGAAACAGCGCAACGCCGCGCTGCGCCAGGTAAGCCGTTATGCCCAGCTGCGGCCGTGGGATCTGGAATTAATTCCGCTGGCGGAACAAATCAGCCGCTGGCGTGCCGAATACAGCGCCGCTATCGTCGAAGACATGGCGGATACCTGTCAGCAATTTTTACCGGAATTCACTCTCACCTTCTCGTTCCAGCGCGGCTGGGAAAAAGAGACTGACTACGCTGAGGTGCTGGAGCGGAATTTCGAACGCGACAGAATGTTGACCTACACCGCCCACGGCCCGCATAAAGCGGATTTCCGTATTCGCGCCGATGGGGCGCCGGTGGAAGACACGCTGTCGCGCGGGCAGCTTAAGCTGCTGATGTGCGCCCTACGACTGGCGCAGGGCGAGTTCCTGACCCGCGAAAGCGGGCGGCGCTGCCTGTACCTGATAGATGATTTTGCCTCGGAACTTGACGATGCCCGGCGCGGGCTGCTTGCCAGCCGCTTAAAAGCCACGCAATCGCAGGTTTTCGTCAGCGCGATCAGCGCTGAACACGTAATGGACATGTCGGACAAAAATTCGAAGATGTTCACCG
>CABUCP010000399.1 GCA_902490055.1 uncultured Klebsiella sp.
CTTACGCGTCACGCCACCCCATTGCCGGCGCAACATGTTTCAGAATTGACTCAATGACGTGAGCGTTATAATCCACGCCCAGCTGATTTGGCACGGTCAGTAATAAGGTATCCGCCTCCGCAATCGCCTCGTCCTGTTTCAGCTGCGCAATAAGTTTATCCGGCTCTGCGGCATAGCTACGACCGAAAATAGCGCGAGTTTTCTCATCAAGGAAACCGATGCTATCGCTGTTATCGCGGCTGGAACCAAAATACATTCGATCCCGGTCATCCATCAGCGCAAAAATGCTGCGGCTCACCGATACCCGCGGCGTCCGCGTATGCCCGGCTTCCGCCCAGGCCTGACGATAGGCGCGGATCTGTTTCGCCTGTTGAATATGGAAAGGCTCGCCGGTTTCATCGTCCTTCAGGGTGGAGCTTTGCAGGTTCATCCCGAGCTTCGCTGCCCACATCGCCGTCGCATTGGAACCGGCGCCCCACCAGATGCGATCGCGTAAACCGTCGGAATGCGGTTCAAGACGCAGCAGCCCCGGCGGGTTGGGGAACATCGGCTGCGGATTTGGTTTGGCAAAACCTTCGCCGCGCAGCACATCCAGCAGCACCTCAGTGTGGCGACGCGCCATATCCGCCTCGCTTTCGCCTTCCTGCGGCTGATAACCAAAATGCCGCCAGCCATCGACCACCTGCTCCGGTGAGCCGCGGCTGATCCCGAGCTGCAAACGCCCGCCGGAGATTAAATCCGCGGCGCCGGCATCCTCCGCCATATACAACGGATTTTCATAACGCATATCGATGACGCCGGTACCAATTTCAATTTTTTTGGTTTTGGCGCCGATCGCCGCCAGCAGCGGGAACGGCGAGCTCAGTTGACGAGCGAAATGGTGGACCCGGAAATACGCGCCGTCCGCCCCCAATTCTTCAGCGGCAACGGCCAGATCGATGGATTGTAGAAGCGTATCGGCAGCCGAGCGCGTACCCGACTGCGGCGATGGCGTCCAGTGGCCAAATGACAAAAATCCGATCTTTTTCATGACAATTTATCCTGATTTCGCAGAGACGGTCAGCAGACGACAAGACCAGGCAAAGTGGCGCTGGCTCGCGTCTGCTTTGAGTTCCCCCTACTCTACGCCTTAGCAAAAATGAATAAATGGCGTTTATTTCACAGAATGGTTCAAATAAATTGACTGAATAATATCGCCGAAAGGCGACGTCCTTTTGCGCGACTAGCGCCCGTTCTGCCCGCACCTCTGCGGCAAACGCATCGTCTGGATTCGCCTTCAGCCAGCGGTTATCGATTAAACCAATAGTATATGGTTAACATATCATTACCATATTATGATACTTTCCAGCCTCAGGCCCGGTCACACTTCCTGCCTCACCCAGAATCTGAAACATAAAAGCGGTAACCATGGATACACAGACAGAACAATCACTAAAGGAACTCCTCGGGATCGCACGCCAGGAAAAGGTGTTGTATAAAACCCAGGATGCCTGGGGTGAAATTATTGTCGGCGGCTGGCGGCAGTTCCGCGTCCTGCGTTTTGATGATGTCTTTGAACAGAGCAAGGTCAACCTGCTTTCCCCGCAGACCCCCGTACATCATTATGTGCGGGCGATGATGATGGTGAGCTACTGGTGCAAACCAGAATCAGTTCTTCTGCTGGGGCTCGGCGGCGGCGCCTTGCTGCGGGCGCTGCACGCCATGAATAATGCGCTGGCGGTGGATGTCGTGGAGCTACGCCCGGCGGTAATTGATGTCGCTCGGGAGTGGTTCACGCTGCCGGAGACGGACAGCATCCGCTATTTCCCCGAGGATGCAGTTCATTTTCTGATGCGGGAAACCGATGCTCGCTACCCGCTCATTTTTGCCGACCTCTATCTGGCCTGGGAGATGGACCCGCTTCAGGGAACCGAGTCATTTTTGGCTCGCTGCCGGGCGCGACTGCACGATGATGGCTGGCTGGTTATCAACTATCTTTCTGTTCCCGAGCGCGATAGTCTGCTGTACCAGGCGCTGCACCGGGTTTTCAACGCGGTCTTTTTCTGTCAGGTCGCGGAGGGAGGAAACGTCGTGATTTATGCCACAGGGCGGCGGCAGAATGTGGAGAGCCTGCGCCGCGACGCCATAGTGAACAGCGGCAGAGATAACCAAATCCGGCTTTTTGCGCAACGACTGGAGCGCGCGTAATTTCCATCTTGCGCCTGCGGATGTGGTATTATCATTAAATTAACATACCAGGGCGATAACCGTATGGAAAAGAAAACCGCGCGACTGACGCTGCTGATCGATCCGCACAAGAAAGAGGCTTTTGAAACCCTCTGCCGCCAGCAGGATGTCACACCTTCCCAGGTGGTCAGGCAGCTGATCCGCGATTACCTCCAGCAACATAACGCAGAATATGAAACCCAGACGCAAAAAGATAATCCTATTATCCGTAACGTCTGAATCCGGCGCCCGCGTGACGGGTGCCGTACCTTTCGGCGCCAGATCTCACTAAACTCCCTCCTCTTTTGTTAATGCCCGAATAGACTGCGTTTATCTATATCACCGCAAGCTTACGATTTGCCGTCGCATATGTTATTTGCATACAATGGTGCTATTATCTCGCCGTCATTATTCGACATGACGAAAGACGCCCACGCGCTGGCCTTCCTCGACTAAAAACGGAGTTACTCTGAATGAAAATCGGTTACCTGTTCCCTATCGCCATTTTTGTCGCGGCAGTGGCGCTGCTGTGCTGGTTTGTTTTCGGCGGTTACGCCCAGCCGGGGCAATAAGTTAAATACATCTACCTTTCACGGGGCCGATCCAGCTCGGCTATCGCCTGTTTAGCAACGGCAAAGGCAACATCAGGGGTTTCGTGACTTTCAAGCGTCCACGTTGCCGAAAGCCCGCACCAGGCAATAATCCACTGCAACAGCCTCGCCCTTTCCAGCCCTGCTGTTGCGGCAACAATATCCAGCCGTTGTTGAAAAACTGCGGGTATCGTTGCCACACACGGCAGCGGATTCCCCAGGTCCGGGTTTGTGAAGATGTTGGCGAAGTCAAATCCGCGTTCGCCAAGTAGCCCTTTAGGGTCGATAGCCAGCCAACCGGAGTCACCAAAATCCAGCACATTGTCATGATGCAGATCGCCATGCAGCGGCACAACGTCGCGTGGCGTAGAGAGCAGTTCAGCGGCGATTTCTGCGCAGCGAACCAGGATCCCGCCATGCTGCCGGGCCGCGGGCGCCAAGGGTGAAAACCATATCGGCAAGGGCGTAAGCCGGGGTAATACTCTCGGCTGAGCGCGATGCAGCTGATTTGCCGTCTGGCACAAAATGCGACAGGCTTCGCCGTCCTGGCCCTGACGCGACATCGTAGACAGCGACGCCAAGCCGCTGGCCCGTCGCAGGAGAATCGCTTCGCGCTGGTGAGCCAGCACCGGGGCTGCGCCATGTCCTTGCCACCACGCCATCAGCGCGCCGCCGGTTTGTTCATCTTCGTCGGCGGTCACTTTAAGCATCGCCTCCAGGTCTCCTGAGAGAGTTTTCACCGGCAGAAGCTGCGAAGTATGGGTAATAAACGGCGGGCCATCGGGGATGAGTCGCCAGCGATGTAGCCAGGGGGAGAAGATCTCTTTATCCATGTTATTTTCCTCTCTTTCCCTTTCCGGGAAAATAATCGGGCGCCCTTCCGGCGCCCGTAT
>CABUCP010000400.1 GCA_902490055.1 uncultured Klebsiella sp.
CACATTTATGACCGTAGAAAAAATACAAATCGATACGCTGGTTGTTGGTGGGGGACAGGCCGGTATTGCCATGAGCGAACATCTGACTAAACAGGGTATTTCGCATCTGGTGCTGGAAAAGAACCGCATTGCCGAAGCCTGGCGTACAGGGCGCTGGGATTCGCTGGTGGCGAATGGCCCGGCGTGGCATGACCGTTTCCCGGGAATGGAGTTCAAAGGCGGCAATCCGGATGCGTTTATTGCCAAGGATGATGTTGCGCAATACTTTGCCGATTATGTCCGCGAGTTCAATCTCCCGGTGCGCACCGGCGTGGAGGTTAAAAGCGCGGTACGTAACCACGGGCGCCCCGGTTTTACTGTCGAAACCACCGACGGCGTGATTGAGGCGCTAAACATTGTGGCGGCGACCGGGCCGTTCCAGAAACCGGTGATCCCGCCAATAGCCCCGCGCGACGGCGCCATTCATCAGATTCATTCGGCGAAATATTACAACCCGCAGCAACTGCCGGAAGGCGCGGTGCTGGTGGTCGGTGCGGGCTCGTCCGGCGTGCAAATCGCCGATGAACTGCAGCGCGCGGGCCGCCAGGTCTATTTATCGGTTGGCGCGCATGACCGCCCGCCGCGCGCCTATCGTAACCGCGATTTCTGCTGGTGGTTAGGGGTGTTAGGCCTGTGGGACGCGCCGGCCAGCGAACCGGGTAAAGAGCACGTCACCATTGCGGTCAGCGGCGCGCACGGCGGACACACGGTTGATTTTCGCGAGCTGGCCCATCGCGGTATTACCCTCGTCGGCCTGACCGAATCCTTTGCCGAAGGCACCGTTTCGTTTAAAAACAACCTCGTCGACAACATTCGCCTCGGCGATGAGAACTACCTGGCGCTGCTGGATGCCGCCGATGCCTACATTGCCGCCAATGGCCTGGATTTACCCGAGGAGCCAGCCGCGCGGCAGTTCTTACCTGACCCGGCCTGCATGACCTCGCCAATTCTGTCGCTCGATCTGGCGCAGGCGGGGATCGGCACCATTATTTGGGCCACCGGCTACGCGGTGGATTACGGCTGGCTCAACGTCAATGCCTTCAACGAACAAGGGCGCCCTCAGCACCAGCGCGGCGTCTCCAGCGAATCGGGCGTTTACTTCCTCGGCCTGCCGTGGCTGTCGCGCCGGGGTTCGACCTTCATCTGGGGCGTCTGGCACGATGCGAAGCATATCGCCGACCATATCGCCACCCGACGTAAATATAGCCAGTATAAAGATGCCAGCCAGCGCTAATCATGACTCACTGAACAGGATAATCATTATGCCAACCCATACTCGTATTCGGATGTTCAATACCAAAGAGACGTACCCTAACCAGACCCTGGACAATGATTTATGCCAGGCGGTGCGTGCCGGAAATACCGTCTACGTTCGCGGCCAGGTCGGTACCGATTTTGCAGGCAATCTGGTGGGTCTTGGCGACCCGCGGGCGCAGGCGGAACAGGCGATGAAAAACGTGAAACAGCTGCTGGAAGAAGCGGGTAGCGACCTGTCGCATGTCGTCAAAACCACCACCTATATTATCGATCCGCGCTATCGCGAAGCGGTCTATCAGGAAGTCGGAAAATGGTTAAAAGGGGTGTTCCCGATCTCCACCGGGCTGGTGATTTCCGCGCTGGCGCAGCCGCAGTGGCTGATGGAAATCGATGTTATCGCCGTTATTCCTGATGACGTGGCGAAATAAGGAGGCAGGATGACCTTTTCTATTGCCGCACGCTGCCCGGAAAGCGGGCAGTTTGGTATCGCGATTAGCTCTTCAAGTATCGCCGTCGGCGCACGCTGCCCGTGGCTGCAGGCGGGCGTTGGCGCGGTTTCAAGCCAAAATATTACCCTACCCGCGCTGGGGCAACTGACCCTGGCGCAGATGGAGCAGGGGTTGACGGCGGAGAAAGCGATGCGCCGGGCGCTGGCGGAAGATGATTTCAGCCGTTATCGGCAGATTATCGCCATCGATGCTAACGGCCAGACCGCGTGGTTTAGCGGGGATAAAACCCTGGGGTTCTGGCACGTCGCGCAGGGCGATAACTGCATTGCCGGCGGTAATATGCTGGCATGTGAAGGCGTGATTGACGCGATGATAGCGGCGTTTTCGCAGAGCGATGGCGAGCTGGCGACGCGGCTGGTTGCCGCGCTGCAGGCGGGCGCGGCGCAGGGCGGCGAGGCCGGGCCGGTCCATTCGGCGGCGGTGAAAGTGGTAGATGATTACTCCTGGCCGCTGGTTGATCTGCGCGTCGACTGGAGTGAAACGGACCCGATTGGCGAGCTGGCGACGCTGTGGCAGGCCTATGAACCACAAATGCAGGCCTATGTGACGCGCGCGCTCGATCCGCGGGAGGCCCCCAGTTACGGAGTTCCCGGTGATGAATAGTCAACTGCAAGATATTCTGTCGCGGCTGCTGGCGTTCGACACTACCAGCCGCGAATCGAACCTGGCGATGATCGATGATATTGCCGATTATCTCCACGGCTTTGCCATCAAGACGCAGCGGTTTTACGATGCGGAAGGTAAAAAAGCCAATTTGTATGCACGACTGGGCCCTGCGGGGCCCGGCGGCGTTATGCTCTCCGGTCATACCGACGTGGTGCCGGTTGATGGCCAGCCATGGACGGTTCCACCCTTTGCCTTGACCCAACGCGATGGCCGTTGCTACGGCCGCGGCAGTACCGATATGAAAGGCTTTCTTGCCTGCGTACTGGCCGCCATCCCCGATTTTCTCGCCCAACCGCTACGTATGCCGCTGCATTTAGTGTTCTCCTACGATGAAGAAGTGGGATGCCTTGGCGTTCGCAGCCTGGTCGCCCATCTGAAAGCGTCGAAAGAGAAACCGGCGATGTGCATTATCGGCGAGCCGACGGAGATGCGCCCGGTCTATGGCCACAAGGGGAAGCTGGCGATGCGCTGCGATGTCCATGGCCATGCCTGCCATTCCGCTTATGCGCCCGATGGCGTGAATGCGATTGCCTGGGCGGCGAAGCTGATTGGCCGCCTCGGTGAGCTGGGAGAACAGCTTGCGATCCGGCAGGATGCGCGTTTTGATCCGCCTTTCAGCACCCTGCAGGTGGGGGTGATTAAGGGCGGCGCGGCGCTGAACATCGTGCCGCAGCATTGCCAGTTTGATTTTGAAATCCGCCATTTACCGGATGTTTCGCTCGATGACACGCTGGCCTCGCTGCAGGCGTATGCCGAGGGCGAACTGCTGCCAGAAATGCGCGCGACGGCGGCGGAAGCGGCCATTACCTTGCAACCCCTCAGCCAGTATCCCGGCTTGCTCAGCGATCCGCAGTCTGCGTTCGCCGGTTGGCTGGCGCAGTGGGCTGAGTGCGAGGACTTTTCGACGGTCGCTTTCGGCACCGAAGGCGGACTGTTTGATGAAGCCGGCGTCGCCACGCTGGTTTGCGGCCCGGGAAGCATGGAACAAGGGCATAAAGCGGATGAGTTTGTCAGCGAGGCGCAGTTGGAAAAGTGCCAGCAAATGTTGAAAAACCTCTGTCGCTGGCTGTCAGCGTAATCTCCAGCGCGCCATATTCGGGGCGCGCTTTTTATCTCCCTTCGCATCAATAAAAAAGGCCCTGGCGAACAACGCCGGGGCCAATCAGGTTTAATGAGGAAGAACGTGGAGCGTTAAGCTTTCTCTTTAGCAAAA
>CABUCP010000401.1 GCA_902490055.1 uncultured Klebsiella sp.
ACTGACTACACGTCCAGCAGCAGACGGGTCGGATCTTCCAGCAGCTCTTTAATCGCTACCAGGAAGCCTACCGATTCACGTCCATCGATCAGACGGTGGTCGTAGGAGAGCGCCAGGTACATCATCGGCAGAATTTCTACCTTGCCATTGACCGCCATCGGACGGTCTTTAATGGCATGCATACCCAGAATGGCGCTCTGCGGTGGGTTGATGATCGGCGTGGACATCAGAGAACCGAAAACGCCGCCGTTGGTAATGGTGAAGTTACCGCCGGTCAGGTCATCTACGGTCAGCTTGCCGTCACGGCCTTTCACTGCCAGCTCTTTAATATTCTTTTCGACATCCGCCATGCCCAGCAGGTCGACGTCACGCAGAACCGGGGTCACCAGGCCGCGCGGCGTAGAAACCGCCATGCTCACGTCGAAGTAGTTGTGGTAAACCACGTCGTCGCCGTCGATAGAAGCGTTCACTTCCGGATAGCGTTTCAGCGCTTCAACCACGGCTTTCACGTAGAAGGACATGAAACCCAGACGGATACCGTGACGTTTTTCGAACGCTTCGCCGTACTGCTTACGCAGATCCATAATCGGCTTCATGTTGACTTCGTTGAACGTGGTCAGCATGGCGGTCGAGTTTTTCGCTTCCAGCAGACGCTCAGCTACGCGTTTACGCAGACGGGTCATCGGTACGCGTTTCTCAGAACGGTGGCCCAGTTGGGCAACCGGCGCCGCAGCGGCAGCGGCCGGCGCTTTCGCCTCAGCTTTTGCCGGCGCGCTCGCCAGATGTTTCTCAACATCTTCGCGCGTCAGACGGCCGCCAACGCCGGTGCCTTTGATGGCAGCCGCGTCGAGGTTATGTTCAGCCAGCAGACGACGGATAGCCGGGCTAAGGGCGTCGTTGCTCTGCTCTTCCAGAGACGCTTGCTGACGCTGAGCCGGGGTGGACTCTTTCGCATCGGCTTTCGCATCCGCAGCTTTACCCGCGCTGTTGCCTTCACGCAGGCGGCCCAGAATCTGACGAGACAGCACGGTAGCGCCTTCGTCTTCCAGTACTGCATCCAGAATGCCGTCCGCTGATGCCGGTACTTCCAGTACCACTTTGTCAGTTTCGATTTCGACCAGAACTTCGTCACGGACTACCGCGTCGCCAGGCTTTTTGTGCCAGGTGGCTACGGTTGCGTCAGCTACGGACTCAGGCAGGTCGGGAACCAGAATATCTACGCTACTCATTGTGTATCCTTTAATTAATCGACGTTCAGCGCGTCATTGACCAGATCTTGTTGCTGTTTCTGGTGAACGGACATATACCCTACCGCCGGAGAGGCGGAGGCCGGGCGGCCTGCATAACGCAGAGAGGCCCCAAATGGAACTACTTCACGAAGGTGATGCTGGCTGCAGTACCACGCGCCCTGGTTGAGCGGCTCTTCCTGGCACCAGACAAAATCGTGCACGTGCGCATAGGCTTTCAGCGCTTCCTGTACCGCCTGATGCGGGAACGGGTAGAGCTGCTCAATACGTACGATGGCGACATCTTTTTGTTCGTTTTTGCGGCGCTGTTCCAGCAGGTCGTAGTAAACCTTACCAGAGCACAGTACAACGCGCTTGACGGCTTTCGGATCGAGATCGTCGATTTCACCGATGGCCGGCATAAAGGTGCCGTTTGCCAGTTCATCCATGCTGGATACCGCCAGCGGATGACGCAGCAGAGACTTCGGCGACATCACCACCAGCGGACGGCGCATACCGCGCAGCGCCTGACGACGCAGCATGTGGTAAACCTGTGCCGGGGTAGACGGTACGCAAACCTGCATGTTCTGCTCAGCGCACAGCTGCAGATAGCGTTCCAGACGCGCGGAAGAGTGCTCCGGGCCCTGTCCTTCGTAGCCGTGCGGCAGCAGCATTACCAGGCCGCACATACGGCCCCATTTCTGTTCGCCGGAGCTGATGAACTGGTCAATGACCACCTGCGCGCCGTTGGCGAAGTCGCCGAACTGCGCTTCCCAGATAGTCAGGGTACGCGGTTCTGCGGTGGCATAACCGTATTCAAACGCCAGCACCGCTTCTTCAGACAGTACGGAGTCCCATACGCGGAACTGGCCCTGGCCGTTGTGCACGTGCTGCAGCGGGGTATAGGTGGAACCGTTGCTCTGGTTATGGATAACCGCGTGACGGTGGAAGAAGGTACCGCGACCGGAGTCTTCGCCAGACAGGCGAACCGGGATGCCTTCGTCAACCAGCGTGGCATAAGCCAGGTTTTCCGCGCCGCCCCAGTCAAACATCTTCTCGCCGGCCGCCATCAACTGACGATCGCCGTAGATTTTCGCCACGCGAGACTGCATCTCAACGGCATCCGGCACCGTGCTGATGCGTTTTGCGAGCTCTTGCAGACGTTTCGGTTCCACTTTATCCGGGTAGCTCTCATCCCACTCGTGGTTGAGGTACGGAGACCAGGTAAAGGAGTGCATGTTCATCGGACGCCATTCCTGCACCACGCACTCGCCGGCATCCAGCGCATCGCGGTAAAGGTTAACCTGTTCGGTAGCGTCTTCCAGCGTCGCGACTTTGTCCTGCTCCAGCTTGTCAGCGTAGAGTTTACGCGGGGTCGGATGCTTTTTGATTTTCTGGTACATCAGCGGCTGGGTTGCGCTCGGCTCGTCGGCTTCGTTGTGGCCGTGACGGCGGTAGCACACCAGGTCGATGAAGACATCGCGTTTGAAGGTATTGCGGAAATCCAGCGCCAGACGGGTAACGAAAGCGACGGCTTCCGGATCATCCGCGTTAACGTGGAAAATAGGCGCCTGAACCATCTTACCGATGTCGGTGCAGTATGGAGTAGAACGCGCATCCAGCGGGTTGGACGTGGTAAAGCCAACCTGGTTGTTGATAACGATGCGAACGGTACCGCCCACTTCATAACCGCGCGCTTTGGACATGTTCAGGGTTTCCTGAACCACGCCCTGTCCGGCGACCGCGGCGTCGCCGTGGATGGTGATCGGCAGAACTTTATTGCTGCTCGGCTCGTCCAGACGATCCAGGCGGGCGCGTACGGAGCCGATAACTACCGGGCTGACAATTTCCAGGTGTGACGGGTTAAACGCCAGCGCCAGGTGAACCAGACCGCCTTCGGTTTCCATATCCGAGGAGAAGCCCATGTGGTACTTCACGTCGCCGGTGCCGAGGTGTTCTTTATGTTTGCCCGCGAATTCGTCGAACAGGTCCTGCGGTTTTTTACCCAGCACGTTGACCAGCACGTTCAGACGGCCACGGTGCGCCATGCCCAGTACCACTTCGCGCGTGCCGCTCTTACCGGCATGGCGAATGATCTCTTTAAGCATCGGGATTAACGCGTCGCCGCCTTCCAGCGAGAAGCGTTTCGCGCCCGGGAATTTAGCGCCGAGATAGCGTTCCAGACCTTCCGCGGCGGTTAGCTCGCTGAGGAAACGTTTTTTCTCTTCCGCCGTAAAGCTCGCCTTACCCGCTACTGATTCAATACGCTGCTGAATCCAGCGTTTTTCTTCAGTAGAGGTGATGTGCATGTATTCCGCGCCGATGGAACCGCAGTAGGTTTGCTTAAGCGACGCAATCAGGTCGCCCAGCTTCATCGTGTCTTTACCGATGGCGAAAGAACCTACGTTATAGCTTTCCTGGAAATCGGCCTCGGTCAGATCGTGGTAAGCCGGATCGA
>CABUCP010000402.1 GCA_902490055.1 uncultured Klebsiella sp.
ATATATTAAAAATTTTAAGATAACGATGGTCTGGCGCATAGCCGATTACTATGGACAGAGTGACTTGCCAGCGGCGGTAAAATATTCACCGCCGCTGACATTCCTTTTTTAGCGATGCAGACGTAATGTGCTGGCAATAGAGGATATTGCCGCAATGAAGCAGGCAAGACCAAACACATAAACAGCAAATTGTGCGCCGGCGGGACCGGTTAAACCATTCAACGCGCGATGACCATCGCCACCAGCGCCGCGCCAATGGATTGTCCTGCCGTCCTGGCCGTGGATAACACGCCGGAAGCCGTGACCGTTCGATTGGCTGCGACATTGGCAAACATCTCCTTGTTGTTTGGCGGCAGGAATAAGCCATACCCCACCCCACAAACGGCAACCCTCCACAGGAAATCATTTACCGTCTTCGATGTCACCATCGAAATGGTTGATAGCCGCCAGCCGATGCGCGTTCCCTCCTCCTCTCCTCCTGCTACGCTTAATGCTCGATCTCATAAAAAAGGCTCAACCATGAATATTAATTTATCGGGGAAAATCGCGCTGGTGACGGCATCGACGGGCGGTATTGGTTTTGCGATTGCTAAAGGCCTTGCGGCAAGCGGCGCGGAAGTGATTATCAACGGTCGCAGCGAGCGCAGCGTCAATGAAGCGATAGCGCGTCTGCAGAACGAAGTACCCGGCGTCAGGTCCCATCCGGCGGTTGCCGACCTCAGCGATGCCGCGGGAGTCAATCAGCTACTACAGGCGCTGAACGGCGTGGATATCCTGGTTAATAACGCCGGAATTTACGGCCCGCAGGATTTCTATGCCACCGATGACGCCACGTGGGAAAACTACTGGCAGACCAACGTGATGTCCGGCGTTCGCCTGTCGCGCGCGCTGCTACCTGCGATGGTGCGCAAAGGCTGGGGACGCGTGGTGTTTATTTCCTCAGAGTCGGCGCGCAATATTCCTGCCGATATGATCCACTATGGCGTCACGAAAACCGCACAACTATCACTGGCGCGCGGGCTGGCGAAATACGTCGCCGGCAGCGGCGTCACCGTGAACAGCGTGCTGCCTGGGCCAACCATCTCTGACGGCTTTGCCGAAATGATGAAAGATGAGGTCGCCAGAACCGGCAAGCCGCTGGAACAGTTGGCAACCGAGTTCGTGATGGCGCAACGGCCCAGCTCGGTTATCCAGCGTGCTGCGTCGGTGGAAGAAGTGGCGAATATGGTGGTCTACGTGTGCTCGACCCAAGCCTCAGCCACTTCCGGCGCCGCGCTGCGCGTCGACGGCGGCGTGGTAGATGATATTGTTTGAATTCACATAGCCACACCGGGGGAGCTCGCCTCCCTCTTTCCTTCAAAACCCGGCCATAGCGCGCTAAACAGCTCAATATGTTTAAAAGCCGCCGCGATGCCGCACAAAGTGAACAGGAAGTTACATTCACGATACTTATCATTACTGTTTTAAACATAAATAGTGGTGTTAATGTCTGTATTCAGAAGCCTTCTGTTCTTTCTCGGCGCGGCGGCAGCTTCCGCCATCGCGGTACTCTGCCTGTGGGTTGATATTCGAATCTTTGGTAACGATATCCCGGAGGTCTCCCTCACCGAAGTCGTTCAGGAATCCATACTGGCGGTCATCGTGCTGATTCATTTCCTGCTGGCAAAGAAATACGAGCTCCTGCGCTACTGTAATATCCTGGTTGGTGGCTTTTTCCTCGCGATGCTGATCCGCGAACTGGACGGGTTATTTGATTTAATTTCCCACGGCAGCTGGGTATGGTTCGCGCTGCTGGCGACGATAATCGCGCTCATTGCGCCACTGCGCCACTATCGCCAGACCCTGACCCAACTGGCGCAATATACCCGCACGCCTTACTACGGCATGATGCTGAGCGGCCTGCTGGCCATTTTGGTCTTTTCGCGGCTGTTTGGCATGCACGGCTTGTGGTACGCCGTCCTGGATGAAAACTATGCCCGGGTAGTGAAGAACACCGTTGAGGAGGGAAGCGAGTCATTTGGTTATATGCTCTGCCTGACTGCCGCCATCGGCTACTACTGTTACTTCCGCTATCTCGCGCGGCAGAAATCACCACAGCAAAACTAATCCATTCCGCCGCCCAAACTTCAAGTTCAGGCGGCATACCTGGTGAATTAACCGTGAATTTTCCACTTCCGCTTGAGCACATTTTTATCCTGGCTATCCAGCCACTGGTTCACTTTCTCCAGTAGCGCCGAATTATCCTTATTCATCATATAGACCTTGTAGCTGGCGGTACCGGGGAACGGCGTCTCGTTGGCCACGCAGAATACGCCGGGTTCTTTACTCTGGTAATAGTCCCCTTCAATCAGGTCGGTCACCATCATATCGGCGGTTTTCTGCCGCAGCGCCTGCAGGTTGTCGACGTTGTTCTGCACGCGAATGATCTGCGCATGCTTGATATGTTCATCAACGAAGCTTTGGTTGGTGCCGCCCGGGTTCACAATCACCTTCACATTCGGCTGGTCGATTTTCTCCAGGCTGCCAAGCGCTGGCGCGGCGCTACAGTTAGCCAGCGCGATTTTACCGTTCGCCACCACCGGGTGGCTCAGCGAGAAGTCTTTCTCCCGTGCCGCGGTTTCCGTCACCCCGCCCATGGCGATATCAAATTTATCGGCTTTTAAATCAGCGGATAACGTCGGCCAACTGGTTATAATAAACGTCACTTTCAGCCCCAGAGTCTTACCGAGATCATGCGCCATATCCACGTCATAGCCGATAAGCTCGCCGGCGCCGTTATGAAACGCCAGCGGCGCATAGTCGCCCGGCACGCCCACTTTTAGCTCACCGCTTTGTTGAATCGACTGCATATCGCGCGCCTGAACGCCGCAGGCCATCACGGCCGCCAGCAGGGCTACGCCCAACTTTAACTTCATCTTAAATTCCTTATGATTTCATTTTTATCTTGCCGCCGGTCGCACATCACCGTGGCAATGCTGCCGCTGCGCAACGAAGGTTTTTACCATCGCCGACGTCAGCATCGGCGGCGATAGCGGCGTTAATTCCCCCTGCGTCTCAGCATGACGCAGTAATTCACAAAAACGCGCGACGTCGTTCACTGGAAAAGTCGCAATATCCTGCGCCGAATACTGCCACCAGCGCAGCGCCAGCAACTGTTCAACGAGCGATTCGGCAAAACGAAGTTTGATCGGCTTTGCCGGGTTACCGCCCACTATGGTGTAGGGCGCAACATCTTTCACCACCAGCGCGTTAGCGGCGATCACCGCGCCATCGCCAATCGTGATGCCCTGTGCCAGGGTCACGTTTTGACCAATCCATACATCATTGCCGATGACAATCGGCCGCGTGTGCTTTTCAAAAGCATAAAAATGGTTATCCCGACCGCTGTCCACCGCCAGGGTCGCCATCATGGCAGAATGGCTGGCATAAAAGACCGGGCTTGAACTGGCCCACTCCAGCGGATGCCGGTCGCCCAATACCTGCAATCTATCAGCAATGGAGGTATAACGCCCGGCTTGAATACACGCCGGTAATGGCGTGCGGGTATAGCTAAATGCTCCCAGCGAAGCCAGCCGCTCACCGCAGCGCCCCCAGTAGGTGGTGTATGGCTCAGTGGCTAAATTCTCCGGTATCTCAATAAGCAGATCATCACGGTAAAACGGATGATCGCTAACCAGTTTCT
>CABUCP010000403.1 GCA_902490055.1 uncultured Klebsiella sp.
TTCATCAAGGGTTATTACCATGAGTAAGTCGCTGAATATTATCTGGCAGTATTTGCGGGCATTTGTCCTGATTTACGCCTGCCTGTATGCAGGCATTTTTATCGCCGGGCTGCTGCCCATCACCATTCCCGGTAGCATTATCGGCATGCTGATTCTGTTCGTACTGCTGGCGCTGCAAATTATGCCGCCGCAGTGGGTCAACCCCGGCTGTAACATCCTGATTCGCTATATGGCGCTTTTATTCGTGCCGATCGGCGTCGGCGTGATGCAGTACTGGGATTTGCTGCGCGCGCAGCTGGGCCCGGTAGCCGTTTCCTGTGCCGTCAGTACCTTATTGGTCTTTTTGGTGGTGAGCTGGAGTTCGCATCTGGTCCACGGTGAACGTAAAATCGTCGGGCAAAAAGGAAGTAAAAAATGATCCATGAAATTTGGTGGTCGCTGCCGTTAACGCTGATTGTCTTTTTCCTCGCGCGCAAGCTGGCGGCACGGTTTAAATTTCCGCTGCTGAACCCGCTACTGGTGGCGATGGTGGTCATTATTCCTTTCCTGCTGGTAACCGGCATCTCCTATGAGCGCTATTTTGCCGGGAGCAAAGTGCTCAACGATCTGCTGCAGCCGGCAGTCGTGGCGCTGGCCTTCCCGCTGTATGAACAGCTGCACCAGATCCGCGCGCGTTGGAAATCTATCATTACTATCTGCTTTATCGGCAGCTGCGTGGCGATGATCACCGGGACGACCGTGGCCTTACTAATGGGCGCGACGCCGCAAATCGCCGCCTCTATCATGCCAAAATCGGTCACCACGCCGATTGCAATGGCGGTCAGCGGCAGTATCGGCGGTATTCCGGCCATCAGCGCGGTGTGCGTTATTTTTGTCGGTATTCTTGGCGCGGTGTTCGGCCATACGCTGCTTAACGCCATGCATATTCATACTAAGGCATCGCGCGGCCTATCGATGGGGACCGCCTCACATGCCCTCGGCACTGCCCGCTGCGCTGAACTGGACTACCAGGAAGGGGCATTCAGCTCGCTGGCGCTGGTCCTGTGCGGCATTATTACCTCGCTGGTGGCGCCGTTTCTGTTCCCGGTTATTGTGGCAATCGTCGGATAAGAGTGATTTAAATCACAATTTTTTATGCAACAATTACGAGTTGCATCAACAATGAGATATCTATCACATATAGCCCCCTGCCGGGCCCGTACACTAGATTCCCATTACATTGTTATGAGGCAACGCTATGCACTCACGTTTTCAAGCTGCTTTGACGAATCTGGCGGCAGACCTGCAGGCGGCCATCGCTCCGATGCTCGCAGACCCGCACTTTCCGGCGCTTCTCGAAGCCGACCAGGTAGCGACGCTGCAGCGGGCGACAGGTTTGGATGAAGACGCGCTGGCTTTTGCGCTGCTGCCGCTTGCCGCCGCCTGCGCGCGGGCCGACCTTTCTCACTTTAACGTCGGCGCCGTGGCGCGCGGCGTTAGCGGTCGCTGGTATTTCGGCGGCAACATGGAGTTTCTCGGCGCCACCATGCAGCAGACCGTACATGCCGAACAGAGCGCTATCAGCCACGCATGGCTGCGCGGCGAAAAATCTCTGCGCGCCATTACCGTCAACTACACGCCGTGCGGCCACTGCCGTCAGTTTATGAACGAACTCAACAGCGGGCTGGCGCTGCGCATTCACCTGCCGGGTCGCGAAGCGCACTCCCTGCAGCACTATCTGCCGGATGCCTTTGGGCCGAAAGATCTTGAGATCAAAACCCTGCTGATGGATGAACAGGACCACGGCTTCGCCCTCAGCGGCGATGCGCTCGCTCAGGCGGCTATTCAGGCGGCGAACCGCTGCCACGCGCCGTATAGCAACTCCCCTTCCGGGGTAGCGCTGGAGCTGAAAGACGGTACTATCTTCAGCGGCAGCTACGCGGAAAACGCGGCGTTCAATCCAACGTTACCGCCGCTGCAGGGCGCGCTGAACCTGCTGAGCCTTAACGGTTACGATTACCCGGATATTCAGCGCGCGCTGCTGGCCGAGAAAGCCGACGCGGCGCTGATCCAGTGGGACGCCACCGTCGCGACCCTCAAGGCGCTGGGTTGTCAGAATATCGACCGCGTACTGTTAGGTTAATCACCCCGATCGCCTGAGCAGATTGCCGGATGGCGTCTTTGGCTTATCCGGCCTGGATTCGGCAATCTGCTCATATTGCTGAAAATCCCCGCAATTAAACGATGGTTTCTTGCGCTTGCCCGGCGGGTAAAGTAGCCTGAAGCTTCCATCATCCACCATTGAGCCAAGTCCATGTTAAAGCGTGTGTTATACAGCCTGTTAGTCCTGCTCGGCCTGCTGCTGCTGACCGTGCTGGGTCTTGACCGCTGGATGAGCTGGAAAACCGCGCCCTATATCTACGATGAGCTGCAGGACCTCCCCTACCGCCAGGTCGGCGTCGTGCTGGGAACAGCGAAGTATTATCGGACCGGCGTGATTAACCAGTATTATCGCTACCGCATCCAGGGCGCGCTCAACGCCTACAACAGCGGGAAGGTCAACTATCTGCTGTTAAGCGGCGACAATGCGCTGCAGAGCTATAACGAACCGATGACCATGCGCCGCGATCTGATCAAAGCCGGCGTCGATCCGGCGGACATCGTGCTGGACTACGCCGGTTTCCGCACCCTTGATTCGATCGTGCGTACTCGCAAAGTATTTGATACCAACGATTTCATCATTATCACCCAGCGCTTCCACTGCGAGCGCGCGCTGTTTATCGCCCTCCATATGGGGATTCAGGCGCAGTGCTATGCAGTGCCTTCGCCGAAAGATATGTGGACCGTGCGCCTACGCGAATTCGGCGCCCGCTTTGGCGCGCTGGCGGATCTGTATCTCTTTAAACGCGAGCCGCGCTTCCTGGGGCCGCTGATCCCCATCCCGGCGCAGCAGCATGAAGTGCCGGATGACGCACAGTCCTACCCGGCGGTCACACCTGAGCAGCTGCTGGAGCTACAAAAAGAAAAATAGCCGCCGTCATTTCGTCGATTTGGGGTATAAAAAAACCCGCGCCAGGCGCGGGTTTTGTATGCGTTCAATCTTATTTCTTACGCGCGTATTTCAGTGAATCCAGCGCCACGGCGAAGATGATAATCGCCCCTTTAATAATGTACTGCCAGTACGGGTTAACGCCGATGTAGGTCAGACCGTAGTTGATGACGGTAAAGATAATCACCCCGGTCACCACCCCGAAGACGGTACCCACGCCGCCGCTGAAGGATACTCCGCCGACAACGCAGGCGGCAATCGCATCCAACTCGTACATAAAGCCAAGGTTGTTGGTCGCCGAGCCGATACGACCGGCTTCCAGCAGCCCGCCAAAGGCGTAGAACACGCCGGACAGGGCATAAATCATCAACAGGTTCAGCGCCACATTCACCCCAGAGACACGAGCCGCTTCCGGGTTGCCGCCAATGGCGAAGATGTTTTTACCAAAGCGGGTTTTATTCCACAGGATCCATACAAAGAAGATGGCGATCAGCGCGTAGAAGGTAATGTACGACAGGCGGAAGGTGCCTAGCGCAATAAAGCCCTGAGCAAACTGCGAAAAGTGGCTATCGAAACCGGAAATAGGCGACGCGCCGACAAAGTCGTAGTACAGGGAGTTAATACCGTAAACGATAATCA